>CALAVD010000035.1 GCA_937892085.1 uncultured Prevotellaceae bacterium | reverse complement strand
CACCGAGATCTACACTCTTTCCCTACACGACGCTCTTCCGATCTGGTATGAGGGATTCAAAGGAACTTCTATGATGGATCCCGAAGATGTTAAGAAATGTTATGAATTTTGTAAAACTGCTAAGATAATTCCTGTTCACATGGATTCTTACCCACATTGTTTGTGTACAACAGATAAAATGAAAAAATTTGTAGAAGAAAATAAACTCCAAGATAGAGTTATTGTTCCAACAGATGGAGAAATTTTAAAATTATAAATTGATTCAAGTTAAATCTATTAAAATATTGGTACTAAACGTATTTAAAAGGGAATAAACCTTTTAACATTTATTTAATATATTTAATATAATTTAGTGTTGAGAAAAAATGCTACCTTTGTGGTCGTTTTTACGGTATCATTAAAAAACTCAAAAAAAGACTATGTTCAATATATTCAAGAAGAAATCAAACGCTGACACAAAGTTGTTTTATCACACCGATATGCACTGCCACATTCTGCCTGGTGTGGATCATGGGTCACAGAGTGTGGAAGAGTCGCTCGACATGCTCAAGGCAGAGCTCGACATGGGCATCACCCATGTGATATGCACCTCGCATGTCACTGCCGAGACCTTTGAGAATACTCCTGAGACGCTGAAAGCCGCCTACGATGTGCTCAAGTCGGCCGTGAAGGAGGAAGGGCTGCCCATTGAACTCTATGTCTCGGCAGAGTACCGCATCGACGAGTATTGGACCAAAGAATATGAGGAGGGTCATTTGTTGCCCATGCCTGGCAATCGCATCCTCCTTGAGAACTCCTTTGCACAAGAGCTGATAGGCATCGACGATATGCTGTTTAACCTTCAGATTGAAGGCTATTTCCCCATCCTCGCCCACCCTGAGCGCTACCGCTATTATAGCTTGAGGAAAGAGCGTTACAACGCACTCCACAATGCCAGCGTGAAGTTTCAGGTCAACATCCTGTCGCTCGCCGGATATTTTGGCAAAACCGCCAAGGAGACCGCCTTGTGGCTTATCCAGAACAACTTGTGCGACATGTTAGGCAGCGATATGCACAACATGGAGCACGCCGATATCATAAAGGACTACATAGGCAGCAAAGAATGGCGTAAGTTGTGTGAGAAATATGACTTGCCTCACCGCATTATCAACGACCGCGAGTTTGGAATATAATCTTGCTACCCATTGCTGATCCTGTCCATGGCAACACTCAAGATAAAAAGACTCTACTGGTTCATGTTAAAGACGTTCCTGCCTTTATTCATGATGACCTTCTGTATATGTCTTTTTATCGTTATAATGCAGTTTTTGTGGAAATATATCGATGAGCTCGTGGGCAAGGGCTTGAGTGTGGATCTTATCGCCGAGCTGTTCTTCTATGCTGCAATTTCGATGGTGCCGTTGGCGCTGCCGTTGTCGATTTTGCTGGCGTCCCTGATGACCTTTGGCAACCTGGGCGAGCATTTTGAACTCACGGCGATGAAGTCGAGTGGCATCTCGTTGCTCAAAGTGATGAAGCCTCTCACGGTGTTTATCGCCATGGTGAGTGTTGGTGCTTTTTTCTTTCAAAACGACGTTTTGCCCCAGTCGCAGGTGAAAATGTGGACACTCTTGCTCTCGATGCGTCAAAAGTCGCCCACTCTCGATATTCCCGAAGGCGCCATCTACAGTCAGATTCCTGGCTATAACCTCTATGTAAAACAGAAGAATCCCGAAACCAATATGCTCTATGGTGTCCTCATCTATGACGTGTCAACTACCTCGACTTATCCACGCATTGTGGTCGCCGACTCTGGGATGCTGAGCATGGATCCGAGCAAGACGCACTTAGTGTTGAAGCTGAATCACGGAAACTGGTATGAGGACTTGTCGCCCTCTGCCACGATGAGCAATGAGTTTGGCAGCGACATGTACCGCCGCGAGGCGTTCAAGAACAAGGAAATTATTATTCCCTATGACGACAATTTCAATCGCATGGACGACGATGCCATGCGCAATCAATATATAGGCAAGAACATGACCGAGCTGCGTCAGACGATCGACTCGGTGGGTGCGCGCGTAGATTCGGTAGGCGATATCGTGAGTCAAGAGCTACGCACTATGCCATCGGTGGGAGTGCCATCTATCCATTTGAATCTTGCTACCACTCCAGCGACCTATGAACCTGTGAAGCCCGTTGAGATGACCCGAGAAATTGATTTTGATTCTCTCATGACAGCACAGTCGTCTTTTGTTCAGCAGTCGGTGACAAGTCAGGCAATCTCCAACTTGAAGATGAGCAAGCAGAACTATGAGTTCAAGAGCTACACGACCGAGGACGACCGCTTCATCATCAGGCGTCATGAAATTGAGCTTCAAAAGAAGTTCACTCTCTCGCTTGCATGCCTCATTTTTTTCTTCATTGGCGCGCCTTTAGGAGCGAT
>CALAVD010000034.1 GCA_937892085.1 uncultured Prevotellaceae bacterium | reverse complement strand
CATATTCCGTGCTCAGTCCCTTTCGTTGCCCCATTTCGTATTCTTCGCGTTTAATTACGTCGCCAGATTCATTGTAAAACTCCCACGTCCCCGAATAGAGTCCCTTGCTGAAAGCACCGTGTTGTTTGATAGTTTCGTCGGGGTAATAAAATTTCCACACTCCAGTTTTTTGTCCTTGGGAGAACATTCCTTCGGATTCTTTTTTACCCGACGGATAGAAGAAAATCCATTCTCCCGATTTGTCGCCATTTTCAAGGGCAATGATGTCGAAGGCTGGCTCCTCATAGGGATGAGCATCGAGCATCGCTCTCACCACACTGCCGCACAATGCTTTGTGCACTAAAACCTCTACGCGCACTTCAGGCTCACAATGGATCTCTCCCACTGCACCAGCCCAGGGATCAGCGCCGTCAAGAGCTCGATAGTGTCCCTCTCCGTTCATGTTGTAACTACAATTATCGTAGTTTCCCAGTCGCCCTGCTCCAGCATCACACATCGCCTTTTCAACTATTGCGGCAGCATCGACTGGCACAAACACCACGACCTTGCGCTGCGTGCCATGCTGTGGGTCGAGCACACGCACATTCTTCAAGCCTAATTTCTCAGCCATCTTAAAGTTCACACCACCCACAGCACTATCCATATTAGTGTGGGCGCAGTAGATAGTTATGTCATGCTTGAGAGCTGTTGCCACAATGCGTTCTTGGTAGCTCCTGCCAACTATCTTTTTCAAGCCTCGGAACAGCAACGGGTGATGTGAGATTATCAAGTTGGCGCCACATGCAATGGCTTCATCAACAATGTCCTCACGAACATCGGTGCACAGAAGCACCCCAGTCACTTCGTTATCGGCATTTCCAACCTGCATACCTGAGTTGTCCCAGCTCTCTTGAAGATA
Source organism: uncultured Prevotellaceae bacterium (assembly GCA_937892085.1). Taxonomy (GTDB): domain Bacteria; phylum Bacteroidota; class Bacteroidia; order Bacteroidales; family Muribaculaceae; genus Sodaliphilus. The sequence continues at coordinate 1,524 of CALAVD010000034.1, read as the reverse complement.
TAACGGAGCCACCGCCTCAATAGCATTGGTAACCTCTTTAACTTTCATAATTCATTCAATTTTTCCACAAAGATACAGATTATTTCAAACAATTACAAACAATGAAAAAAAATCTTGCCAATGGCATCTATTCATCACATTATCATTTAATGTGAATTCAAAACATGGCACCAGTTTTGCTTATAGTAATTTTTTGAGTAATTTTGCAACCCGAAACACACAATGTTGACATGATAGATTTTAATAAAGATATAGATTACGAAATGAATGATGGTGGCACACATGCCATCCCCATCTTTGCCGAGATACACGCCAACAGCGATGACAAATTGCTGAAAGAGAAAGAGTTGAAAGATGTCCCCATTCTCGCTTTACGCAACATGGTGCTTTTCCCGGGCATGACGATGCCTGTGATGGTGGGACGCACGAAATCTCTTAACGCCATCAAAGATTCACAGCGAACAGGTGAACCTTTGGCAGTAGTTTGCCAAATTGACAGCGATGTTGATGACCCCACCCAGAATGATTTGTTCCCGGTGGGAACTGTTGCCGAAGTAATCAAGGTGCTGAAACTGCCCGACGACTCCACCAATGTCATCTTGCACGGACGCTCAAGTTTCGTGCTTGATGCTATCACAACTCGCGACCCATACTTGCGAGGCAACATCTCATTATTCAATGAGAAATTCCCCAAGAAGAACGACGGCGAGTTTGAGGCTATTATCAGCTCTATAAAGGAACTCACCTATGATATGCTCAACAAGATGGGTGAAGCAGGCCGAGAGATGAAATTTGCCCTCACCAATATCGACGACCCAGTGTACTTGATGCATTTCTTAGCGACAAACATCCCCTTCGAGGCTCGCGACAAGCAGATGCTGCTCCAGGAGAGCGACATCAAGAAGCGCGCCTATCACCTCTTTGGCATCCTTAGCAAAGAGGCACAGCTTATCGACCTGAAAGCGAGCATCCAGCTGCGCACACGCGAAGACCTGTCGCAGCAACAGCGCGAACACTTCCTGCAACAGCAAATTCGCACCATCCAGGAAGAGCTTGGAACCAATGATGATGACATCCCCGAACTCGAGAAACGGGCAAAGGAGAAGAAGTGGGACGAGAACACCCAAAAGCATTTTGAGAAAGAACTCAAGAAACTCGAGCGACTCAACCAGCAGTCACCCGACTACTCCACTCAATATGCCTACCTCGACACCATGCTCAACTTGCCGTGGAACGAATATACCAACGACAACTTCAACCTCAAGAAGGTGGAAGCCAAGCTCAACCGCGACCACTATGGACTCGAGAACGTGAAAGACCGCATTCTCGAGCATCTGTCGGTGCTCAAGCTTCGTGGCGACCTCAAGGCACCTATCATCTGCCTCTATGGTCCTCCGGGAGTGGGTAAAACCTCATTAGGACGCTCCATCGCCGAGGCGTTGCACCGCAAGTATGAGCGCATCTCACTCGGTGGTCTGCACGACGAGGCTGAGATTCGCGGACATCGTCGCACCTACATCGGAG
>CALAVD010000033.1 GCA_937892085.1 uncultured Prevotellaceae bacterium | reverse complement strand
CTGCCGCAATCAAGACTGCCATACCTGAACTCGTCGCAAAGGCGCAGGGTATTGTGGACGGGCGCATCGACAAAGGTTTTTGGAACATTACGTTGCTCGCAATCTTTTGCGGCTTTATCATGACCACGGTAGTAAACTTCGCGCGGCAGAAGATGTGGCTGCCACTACTCTTAGGCATACCGCTGTTTATCATGTGTGGATTCGTTCACAGTATCGCCGACGCATTCTACTACACTCTTGCCCTTGATTGGAGCCAATGGACTGCACAGGCTCTTGCCGTTTACCTGGCATCAATCTTAGGGAACTTCATTGGCTGCAACCTTTACCGCACATTACAACTCGCTGCACCTAAACACGACATCTAATCACCCATCTCGAAGAGTGGGAGTTAAGCATTGCGTGGAACCTAATAAATAGCCACAACTATTTCTCTAACGACGAGACTACTGCGTCGTAGGCTTTTTGTGTGAGCGCTTGGATAGAACCGCCGAATTGCTCAGGGGGAATGGGGTCATGGATAGTGAGTGTGATGGTGCCTGGCTCTACGTGGAACATGGTGCGTGACATCACTCGATAGGAGCCATTGATAGTGATGGGAACAATAGGCAGGTCAAACTCCTTAGCGAGCCTGAATGCTCCGTGCTTGAAGGTGTGAATGTCACCGTCGTCGGTGCGGCGACCCTCAGGGAAGACAACAATCGACATGCCTTTTGCGAGCCGTTTCTTGGCGTCTATCATGGTCTTGACTATACCTCTTGCCGAGTGGTTATCGACCATTATGTGTCCTGCCATGTGACATGCCCATCCCACAAGCGGGAAATTGTGCAGCCCTTTGCGCATCATCCACTTGAAGTTGTGACCGAGGTAACCATATATTGAGAAAATATCGTAGGCACCCTGATGGTTGGCGATGAACACATAGGCGCAGTTGCGATCGATGAGGTTTCGGTTCTCTACTTTAACCCTTACTCCAAAGAAGAAACACATTGCCCTACTCCACCACTTGGCAGGGAAATAGCCCCAATAGTCACGATTGAAGAGGCAACCTATAATGGTTATTATGCAGGTAATAATAGTGAGAACCAGCACTATTGGTGCCGCAATGCAATAGTGATATATTCGGTACAGAATGTTCATGTTAATGAATTGGTTGTTTCAAAGCACAAAGGTAATAAAAAGTTTTCAGAAAAAGGGTTTAGAAATCATTTTTCAATCATGAAAAGGAGAAAGTTCACGAGACACACCACGGCGCCACGTGAACTTATAACATAAGTATCAGAGATTACTGAGTTAAGAAGTCAAAAACTCATAACTCCGAACTACTTCTCCTCCTGCTCTGGAGCAATGAGTTTGTAGCCCTTACCATGGATGTTGATAATCTCGATTGATGGATCGGCTTTCAGGTGCTTGCGAAGCTTGGTTATATAAACGTCCATGCTACGAGCGTTGAAGTAGTTATCGTCAATCCAGATGGTCTTAAGGGCAAAGTTGCGCTCCAGAATTTCGTTGACATGAGCACACAAGAGGCTCAGCAACTCGCTCTCCTTGGTGGTGAGCTTGGTTGAGATATCGTCGATGATTAGCACCTGTTTCTGGGTGTCGAAGGTGAACTTGCCAATCTTGTACATGGTAATCTCTTTACCCTTCTTGCCCTTTACGCGACGCATGATTGCATCGATGCGCATCACGAGCTCCTCCATCGAGAATGGCTTGGTGATGTAGTCGTCAGCGCCAAGCTTGAAGCCTTCGAGTATATCTTCTTTCAGAGCCTTTGCAGTCAAGAAGATAACAGGAACATCGCTATTGATGGTGCGAATTTCCTGGGCAAGCTGGAAGCCGTCCTTCTTTGGCATCATGATATCAAGCACGCAAATGTCGTACTTGCCTTTAAGGAAGGCCTTGTAACCGCTTTCACCATCGGCGTAGAGGTCGGCATTATAGCCTTTGGCCTGTAGATACTCTCTTAACAACATGCCAAGATTCTCGTCATCTTCGCATAATAGAATTCGCAATTTTTCGTCCATAGTGTTTTCTTATTTATATAGTGGTAATGTAATAATGAATTTCGATCCTTTTCCCACTTCGCTCTCGGCTTTGATGGTGCCGCCAAAGAGGGTAATCATTTTATGCACGTAAGCAAGACCCAGCCCAAAACCTTTCACGTCGTGGCGATTACCGGTAGAGACACGATAGAATTTCTCAAAAATCTTCTTAAGGTCGTCTCGCTTGATGCCTATTCCGTTATCCTCTACGGTTATTGTGATGTGAGAAGTGTCGGGATTTACAGTAGTTACCGTCAGCTTGGGCTCCACATCCTCGCGGCGGTACTTGATTGCATTGTCAAGAAGATTGAAAATCACATTGGTAAAATGCATCTCATCAACATTAACGATTGGGTCGTCGCTATTGAGATTGGCTGTGATGGTGCCGCCAAATTTCTCCACCTTAAGTTTGTAGGTGTTGACAACGCTGTAGATTACCGAATCGGCATCCACTTCCTGAAGCTTCATTGTAGCGCTGGTGCGGTCAAACATCGACATCTGCAACACCTTCTCCACCTGGAAGCGAAGGCGTTTGGTCTCATCTTTGATGACTGTGGAGGCTTGCTTGAGCAGCGCTGGACTCTTGACCACCGCCTCGTCGTCGAGCATCTGTGCAGCAAGCGAAATCGACGAGATGGGTGTCTTGAACTCGTGAGTCATATTGTTGATGAAGTCATTCTTTATCTCACTCAGCTTCTTCTGTCTGAAAATGAGTATGATGGTATAAATAAACAGCCCCATCAGCAGAAAAGTGAAAGCAAATGATGGAAGCATGAATTTTATGGTCGGGAACACATAGTCGCTCTTTGTGGGGAAAGCCACTTTTAGAGTTACGTTGCCACTATTGGAATTGTTAGGGAAGAGAATTTGAGAATAGACGTTATCTTCACTCTTCACACTTTTCTCATAGCCATTAGTACTATAGACTACTGCCGCCGATTGATTTACAACAGCGAAGTCAAAGGGCATGTTGAGACCATTGCGCAGGAGCTCCTGCTCGATGTATATGCGCACCATCGATGAGTCAACTCGCTCCGAAATAGGACGGTCACTGGCATGTTCTAACACATTTAGTATCACCTCATTGAGAAGAGCTTTTTGATACAGATACTCACCTTTCAGTATCTCCTGGCGGCTACGGTCATAGTTAAATTTTGGAGACAAGTCATTTTTGTCGTTATTGAAGCGAGTAGAAATACCCTTACTAAAAGAAGATGACTGATTAAAACTGCCATCATTGGCAACAAACTGGCTGTTTTCAAACTTCACCAGCCTTTGCTGTGAATTGTCGATATGCTTCTCAAGAAAATATTTCGTCTCATCACGCTCCAAATTCGACGCAACATTAAATAGACTCAGCGTCACCAACTCGCGAAAGTGGTCGTTACGCATCTTTACCATCTTCTCGATATACATGATCTGCATGAACAGCAACCCGAGCAAGGTCACCGCCATCAATATCACAACGAGCCAAATGGTTGATTTCTTCATGACTGAAATAAATAAAACATCAAAAAAAAGTCGTTATTACAACAAAAAAAGCCTAAATCTGTTAACAAACGACCATAATTTAACTTTACGGTGCAAAATTAACAAAACTATGTGAAATTAAAAAATTTTGAGCATTTTTTTGTAAAAAAATATTTTTTTACAAATTAAAGAGATACAAGGAAAAGATTTATAAAGCTATGATTTTTTAGGGGCATGAAGCCCGCGCGGGGTTGATTATTGAAGCCCGGGGCAGCGGTT
>CALAVD010000032.1 GCA_937892085.1 uncultured Prevotellaceae bacterium | reverse complement strand
ATGTAGCCGTGACTAGAGTTCAGACGTGTGCTCTTCCGATCTTACCTAAGCCGAGAGCGTTAAGGTGGAAGACGGCATCGCCACTATCAAGCGCCGCATCGAGAACGGCTTTGAGACCGTTACCTGCCCGCTGCCACTGGTGGTTACCGTCAACGGCAGTGCCGACGCATGCCGTCCCCGCAACGCCAAGTTGATACAGAAGTACAAATATGCCGTCACTCCCAGCGAGAAGGCGCAGTTGAGCGAGGATCGTCAGCGTCTCGTCGAGGAGCGTCCTTATCTCAACATCCGCGAGTGGGGCGTTGCCGATATCGAGGCCGACCCTAACCAGATTGGTATGAAAGGTTCGCCCACTAAGGTTAAGACAGTAGTGAACGTTGTGTTCCAGGCCAAGGAGAGCAAGACCATTGAGGGTGGCGACGATGCCCAGCTCGAGGCTCTCGTGCAAGAACTCATCGCCGATCACATTATTGGATAAGCTGACAAGGAACAAGCTGACGAGCTGACAAGACAAGTGTAATTGTTACATGAATCTTTTTACCATTGCCTTGTTTACTTGTTTCTCGTTTGCTTGTTAGCAAAAAAATATAGAACTATGAACGACAAGAATAATTTAGTAGTTTATTGCGAGTTTGACGACGGTCGCGTAGCCGACGTCAGCTTAGAGTTGTTGACCAAAGGTCGCACCCTCGCCACACGCCTCGGCGTAAAGCTCGAAGCCCTCATCTTGGGCGACAAGCTCGATGGGGTAGAGGAGCAGGTGTTCCCCTACGGTGTTGACGTAGTCTATAAAGTGGAGGACGAGCGTCTATATCCTTACACCTCACTGCCACACTCGTCGGTAGTTATCAACCTCTTCAAGGAAATAGAGCCACAAATCTGCCTCATGGGTGCTACCGTGATAGGCCGTGACTTGGGACCTCGCGTCTCATCGTGCTTGACCAGCGGTCTTACCGCCGACTGCACCGCGCTGGAGATTGGCGACCACACCGACCCCATTAGCAAGACCGAATATAAGGACTTGCTGTATCAGATTCGCCCCGCTTTTGGCGGCAACATTGTGGCAACAATCGTTAATCCCGAGCACCGTCCACAGATGGCTACCGTGCGCGAGGGTGTGATGAAGAAGGAGATTTTTGACGCTAACTATAAGGGTGAGGTCATCAACCTCGATGCCAGCAAATATGTTGACCCGGCAAGCTTTATCGTCAAGATTATCGACCGTGAGGTGGAGAAGTCGAAAATCAACATTAAGAACTCACCAATCATCGTGGCTGGCGGCTACGGTGTGGGCAGCAAGGAGAATTTCGACCTCATTTTCCAACTCGCCGACGTTCTCGGTGGAGAAGTGGGTGCCAGCCGCGCCGCCGTTGATGCGGGCTTCTGCGAGCATGAGCGACAGATTGGTCAGACTGGTGTCACCGTTCGCCCCAAGCTCTACATCGCTTGTGGTATCTCAGGGCAGATTCAGCACGTTGCGGGCATGAACGAGAGTTCGATTATCATATCAATCAACAATGACCCCAACGCTCCCATCAATGCCATCGCCGACTACGTGATCACAGGCAATCTTGAGGAGATTATTCCCAAACTAATCAAGTATTACAAGAAAAATTCTAAATAATAGTGAAGAGGTGAGAGTTGAGAGGTAAGAGAAAGTCATCTTACCTCTTCCAGACTCTTAACACTTAAAACTTAACCTTTAACACTTAAGAAAATGGCAAATTTCTATAAAGACAATAAGGCTCTGCAATATCATCTGCGTCATCCGCTCATGGAGAAAATCATCGCCATGAAGGAACGTGACTACACTCAGAGCCAGGAGTTTGACTATGCTCCTGTGGATTATGAGGACGCTATCGACTCTTATGATAAGATTCTCGAGATTACAGGTGAAATTACTGCCGAGACCATTGCTCCCAATGCTGAGAGTGTTGACAAGGAAGGTCCACACCATGCCAACGGGCGTGTGGATTATGCCAGCAAGACTCAGGAGAACCTTGACGTGACCCGCAAGGCAGGTCTTTATGGCGTGTCGATGCCTCGCAAGTATGGCGGCCTAAACCTGCCCAACGTCACCTTCTCGATGATGAGTGAGATGATTGCTCAGGCCGACGCCGGTTTCCAGAATGTGTGGAGTTTACAGAGCTGTATCGACACCCTCTTTGAGGCTGGCGATGAGGACCAGTTCCAGCGCTACATTCCTCGCGTGTGCGCCGGCGAGACCATGTCGATGGATCTTACCGAGCCAGATGCCGGCAGCGACCTTCAGAGCGTGATGCTCAAGGCCACTCAGGACGAGGATGGCACTTGGCGTCTCAACGGCGTGAAACGCTTCATCACCAATGGCGACAGCGACATCCACTTGGTGCTCGCACGCAGCGAGGAAGGAAGCAAGGACGGTCGTGGTCTCTCAATGTTTATCTATGATAAGCGCAACGGTGGCGTCACCGTGCGCCGCATCGAGGACAAGATGGGCATCCACGGCAGCCCCACTTGCGAGCTCGTGTTCAAGAACGCTAAAGCCGAGCTGTGTGGCTCACGCCGCTTGGGCCTCATCAAGTATGTGATGTCGCTCATGAACGGTGCCCGCTTGGGTATCACCGCTCAGAGCGTGGGTCTGTGTCAGGCAGCCTACAACGAGGCTATCGACTACGCTCGTAGCCGTGAGCAGTTTGGCAAGGCAATCATCACGTTCCCTGCTGTGGCCGAGATGTTGAGTAACATAAAGGCAAAACTTGATGCCTCGCGTGCAATTCTTTATGAGACAGCGCGTTTTGTTGATGTCTATAAGATTTGGGAGCAAATCGCTCGCGAGCGCCAGCTCACTCCCGAGGAGCGTTCCGAGATGAAGAAGTACAATCGCCTTGCCGACGCCTTCACTCCACTGTCGAAAGCTTCGTCGAGCGAGTATGCCAACCAGACCGCCTACGACTGCATCCAGATTCATGGTGGCAGCGGTTTCATGCGCGACTACACTTGCGAGCGCCTCTACCGTGACGCGCGCATTATGAATATCTACGAGGGTACCACTCAGTTGCAAGTGGTGGCAGCAATCCGCCACGTCACCACCGGTACCTATCTGGCTCAGATGAATGAGTATGCCGAGGCGCAATACAGCGAGGAGATGGCTTCGCTCAAGGCTCGCATCGACAAAATGATGAAAGCCTACGAGGAAGCTGTTGAGAAGGTTAAGTCCTACGAGAACCCCGACTACATCACCTTCCATGCTCGCCGCTTAGTGGAGATGGCGGCTTGGACCATTATGAGCTACCTGCTATGCTACGACGCAAGCAAGGCTCCTGAGCTCTTCAAGCAGTCGGCAAATGTGTATGTGCGCTATGCCGAATCGCGTCTTGCCGCAAATGTCAAGTTCATCAACGACTTTAATCCCGAAGACGCCACAATCTACGAGCAGGCGTAATATTTTTTCACAAAACGCAGGGAGCCGAGTAAAAGGTGGCTTCCTGCGTTT
>CALAVD010000031.1 GCA_937892085.1 uncultured Prevotellaceae bacterium | reverse complement strand
CAATTTGACTATGTAACGAAATTGGCTAGCGACTATCCTTCGGGTTATTCTTTCCGCGCAGAATCATATATGGGGAAAGAGAAATGGGTTGAGGCAACCGATGATATTGTAAAAGCACTAACGCTAGATTGGGACCGAAAAGCATTGTACATGGCTGCTGAACTAAAAGAGCCTGCTTTTACAATGATGATTTCAAAATTAAAGGTCCAATCTGCAAAATCGCCTAACGAAGCCAAATGGCCTTATATCATCGGAACCCTTTACGAACAAAACGAACAATTTACCAAAGCGATTGAATATTATGAGACAGCTAACAAAAAGGATGTCTCACCGTCTGTCTATCAAAGAATATCAATATGCCAGTTTGAACTTGGCAACTATGATGAATCGCTTGCAAGCATAAACCAAGCTCTGAATATGGATAGCACAGACGTATCTTATCAAGCACGGAAAGCGAACATACTCTATGAAATGGGAGATGCCAAGTCTGCTATTGCAGAATGGGATAAGGTTTTAACAGCCGAGCCTGAATATGCTTATGGCTATTATCGTCGCGGTCGGTTTAAGGAACTGTCTGGCGACATGGAAGGTGCAGTAGAAGACCTTTCAATGTCGATAGTATTAGACCCGAATTATGGTTATGCTTATGCCAGTAGAGGTGACATATACATGAAGCAAGGTAAATTAGATCTTGCTATTGCTGACTTTACTAAAGTCATAGAGTTAGAGGACACGCCTGATAAATATGAATGCGTTCATTATGCCTATCATGGTTTAGGTGAAGATGATAAAGCTATTGCAGTTATGGATAGCATCATCGCAAGAGATACAAATGACTGGCATAGTTACTACGATGCAGCTTGCCTATATTCTCGCATGAAGAATAAGGATAAAGCACTTGAATGCTTGGGCAAATCATTTGAATTGGGCTTCACTCGTTTTGCACATCTAGAACGTGATTCTGACCTTGACTTCATTCGCAACACCTCCGAATACCAAGCTTTGCTTGCAAAATATAACAAATCAAGGCAAATTACAAGTGGAGAGTCAAGCAGTGCTATATCAAGCAAAGAACCGGTTGTTACTGAAATACCTTTCACAAAGGAAGATGGAGTTTGCAAAGTTAAATGCCAAATAAACGGTTTGCCACTGCACTTTGTTTTTGATACCGGTGCAAGCGATGTGACGATTTCAATGGTGGAAGCATCGTTCATGATGAAGAACGGCTACTTATCAAAGAGCGATGTCGTAGGTAGCCAACGATATATGGATGCCAATGGCGATATTAGTGTGGGAACCGTAATCAACATTAAGACTGTCGATTTCGGAGGACTGGAGTTAACAAATATAAGAGCCTCCGTTGTTAGAAACCAAAAAGCACCACTCTTATTGGGACAAAGCATTCTTTCAAGACTTGGTAAAATAGAGATTGATAACGCTAAAAAAGTAATAAAAATAACGCAATAAACAATAGTTCGGTAAATTTTTAAAATTTGATGTTTATATGTCTTATTTTTATAAATCGTTGAAAATCAACATATTATTAACAAAGTTTAGCACTTAGCCCAACTTCAACGCTGAAAATTTTTTTCAGGGATTTTTATGGGTGTTTTTGGTAGGGGTAAGATTTTAACTATTTGATTTTCAGATGTGGCATTTCCGGCGAAGTGTTTTGTAATACCCACGGCTTAATTTTTTTTGTTGTATCTTTGCCGGCGATGTACTTCACCTCGGTCATACGATACAGCCCGGAACACGGCATGGAACTCCGCTACTATAAGATAAAGGAGTCGTTCCGTGATGTGCTGGGCCGGGTGCACACTCGCGTGATGCTCACGCCCGGCTACTTGCCGGAGCTGTGCAGCGAGGAGATTGTGCAGGTTCGCCGCGGACTGACCTACCTGATGGAGGAGAGCGCGCTGATTCCGGGTCAGCAGCGCATCTTCAGCGTTGATCCGCGTGAGGGCTACAGCGAGAAAGTGCTGGGCTATATAGACAAGTTCTGGAATGAGATCCTTGACAGCGGCAAGATAGACGCCTCTCGCGAGAGCTACGACGCGGCCGAGCGCAAGGCCCGCCGTCTGATTGACGTGAACACGGTTCGCCACACCGATGCCCGCGAGGCGGGTGCCGAGAACGTGTGTCTGCAGGCTATCCGCGAGCTGCAGCTGGACACGTTCCTGCGCCGTGAGGGCTGGACGGAGCGGCGCATTGACGCCACGCTGGCTTCGCTGATAGTACGCACTGTCTACTCACCGTCGGAGTGGGAGGCATTGCGTCTGCTGCGCGAGAACTCGTCGGCGATGGAACTGCTCACGGGCCGCTTCGGCGACGTGCCCACGCAGCGCGAGGTCTATGCCGCCGCGCCTTCGCTGTACGCGCTCAAGGACAAGCTGGAGCGGCACCTGTGCCGCCGCACCGACACGCTGTTCAGCCTGACCAACCGCGTGATGCTGTTCGACCTGACCAACTTCTACTTCGAGGGCGGCAAGCAGGGCAGCGCCAAGGCCCGGTTCGGCCGCTCGAAAGAGAAGCGCAGCGACTGCCGCCTGCTGGTGCTGGCCCTGGCCATCAACACCGAGGGGTTCATCCGCTACAGCTCCATCCTTGCCGGCAACACCGCCGACCCCAAGGCCTTGCCCGGCATGGTGGAGGACATCATCGCCAAGAACCCCGTCTCGTCCGACCCCGACGACAAAGTGCTCGTGGTAATCGACGCGGGCATCGCCAGCGAGGACAACCTGCGGCTGCTCAGGGAGAAAGGCTACAACTACCTGTGCGTGAGCCGCACAAAGCCGGAGGGTTGCACGCTTGACTGCAGCGGGCCTGCGGTCACCGTGCTCGACAGCCGCAAGCGCCCCATCACGCTGGCACAGGTGGCGCACGAGCAGGGCGGAGACTACTTCCTGCGCGTGAACTCGCCCGGCAAAGCCATGACCGAACGCTCGATGAACCGACAGTGGCGAGAGCGGTTCGAGACAGAGCTGCAGAAAGCCCGCAACGCCCTCTCACGCAAAGGCGGCACGAAAGACTACGACAAAGTCGTCGAGCGTGTGGGCAGGGCACGCGGCAGATACCCATCCGTGTCGAAATACTACAAGATAGACTATGTGCGTTCAGAACAGAACCCGCGCCAGATGGCCGACATCCGATGGCAGATAGCCATCAGCGACGATGAGGCCGGGCAGCGCTTCGGCACCTACTTCCTGCGAACCAACGTGCCCAGGCTCGACGAGCGCACCACATGGGACTACTACAACCTCATCCGCGAGATAGAGGCATCTAACCGGCAGCTCAAGCTCGACCTCGAGCTGCGCCCCATCTATCACCAGAAAGACGACAGCTCTGACGCACACCTGTTCTTCGGCTTGCTCTCCTACTGGATCGTCAACACCGTCCGCCACAAGCTCAAGCAGCACGGCATCAACCACTACTGGACCGAGCTCAAGCGCATCCTGCACACGCAGAAAGCCATCACCACCGAGGCCGACAACGCCCTCGGCGAGCCCATCGAACTGCGCCTATGCTCCGACCCAACCGACAGCACCGCCGAAATCTACCGCGCACTCGGCTACAACCCAACCCCCTTCAAACGCTACACCATCAAACCGCCATCACCACCGCCCGACGGAAAAATCTGTAGTACCCACGCCAAAATCCCGAAAAGCGAACCCACTACAGCACAGCCACATAACTGACTTGCCTTGTTGAAGTTGGGTTA
>CALAVD010000030.1 GCA_937892085.1 uncultured Prevotellaceae bacterium | reverse complement strand
CTTTGGCCTTAGCGGCTGCCGCTGCTGCATCAATGGCGCTCTCTGGAAGACCGTCAAGGTCGTTCTTCATGAGCCACATCTCATATTTAGAAGTCTCTTTTAGAGCATTTTGGTCAAACTTCAGAGTGAGCTGTGACAGACGAGTAGATAGTTCTTTGTACTTTTCGCGGTCAGCACCTTGGAGTGCAGCTCCGCTACGCACGAATGACTCGTGAGTCTTGTCAAGCAGCATCCAGTCTTCTTTGTCATACTTTGACTTATCGAAGTGCTTATACACATAGTCGATGCGTTGCCACAGCTTCTCGTTGAGCGTCACGCTATTGCCGTGCTCTGAAATCAATGGTGTCATGCGCTCCGAAACTGCCATGAGCGAGTCGTCGGCATTGGCAGAGAGCATGGGATAAAACACTCCTAACACACGATTGAGCATGTCGCCCGAACGCTCAATGGCTACGATGGTGTTCTCGAAGGTGGGTGTCTCCTCTTGGTTGGCGATGGAGTGGATTTCGGCACTGTGACGTTTCATTCCCTCGATGATTGCCGGCTCATAGTCGGCAGTGGTGATACGGTCGAAGGGTATAGCGCCGTTTGTTGTTTTAAACGGCTGGAAGAAAACATTGTCGGCACTAATCATAGTTGTAAGAAATAGTAAAAAAGTGATTGATAAGAATAATTTTTTCATTTTATTTGGTTAGTTGACGAGCTAACAAGGCACAAGCTGACAAGGCAAATGTATAGTCTATGACAAGGCAAAGCTTGTTCGCTTGTTTGCTTCAAGGGTTAGAATCATTTATCACGGCATCAAGGATTAGGGTATAATCATTAGCTGGAATCCCCATTTTGTTGACCATATATTTCGCATCGGCCAGGTAAAGTTCAGAGAAGACTTCGGCGTTGTTGTTTTCAAGTTCAAGCGATTTCTTGTACTTGGCTATGGCCTCGGCGATGCGTGAAATCATCTGTAACACGTGGCCATAATTCAGGTAATCTTGCGATGATGGCACGTCGTCGTTTATGATTTTCTCATAGTAGTTAACAGCCTCTTCATGCTTGCCAGTGAGCAGAGAACACCAAGCGATGGGACGCCATGCGCGATGCTTGGCTCGTGGCATAAAGTCGGCCTTATAATATTGTTGCAAAGCGTTGTCATATTCGCCTTTGTCAAGATAGCAATGTCCTAAGTTCAGGCACAGGTTCACGCTTTGTGGGGATATTTCAAGTGCTTTCTTGTAATAATCGATAGCCATTTGATGCTCATGAAGGCTGCGATAGCACTGTGCCATCTGCTTTATGTTCCAAGCGTCGGTGTTGTCAACAATCTCATATCGAGAGTAGTTCTTCAGTGCGTTGCGGAACTCCCCAAGCGACTGCTGTGCAAAAGCGATCTTCTGATAAACGTGCGGGTCAGCATCTCGATTGGCGACCATGAGATGGTGAAATTTAATGGAATCTTCATAAAAGCCATTCTTGAAATAGAATTCGGCAATTACCGAGAGAGTTGGTGTGTCGCTGATGTAAGGTTTCAGGCATTCCACAGCTGTGAGATTGATGTCGGTGTCGAAGATTGACTTGAACTCGAGTCGGCGTGAGAAAAGCTTGAAAAAGCGATACAGGTCTTGAATGTATCGGTTAACGATGTTATCGCGCATTTTTATTACCGACTGAGCTTCCAGATTCTGTAACTCCTCGAACTGCTCACGCTGGGCGTCAAACTGCTGGAACAGCATGTTGCGTTGTGCCTCAGGTGCCGAAGCCATGTAGAGGAGCATCGAATATTTATCGCTGTCGCACAAAATGGGCATCACATTAAACAATGATTTGAGATGATGGTGCTTTTTGTCACCAAAAGCGGCGCTAACTGCCGAACTGTTTTCATGATAAGGTATAAACCAGTTGGAAAGCGTGTTGAAGAACGAGAAACTTTTGAGTTTTGAGAACGTGGAAACAAACACATCGCCACCTTGTAACTGCAACTCGTTGAGTTCCTCAAGTTTGCTGGTGATGCCACTCTTGTCGAGCCATTCTTGCCATTGAGGGTTCTCCTCAATTTCGTTGATGTCGAGAGCACCGGGTGTCTTTCCCTTGATTTTTTTGAGAAAATCGGAACTCATTTTGTTTAGCTCGGGACTTATGATGTCGTGAAGCTTTCGCGAGATGTTCTCAGTATTTCGGCTATGTATCAATCGAGTGAAGATGAGTTGCATGTCGCTTTTGAAATCAGTATCATCTTCGAGCTGCTTAAGTGTTTTCAAAACATCCTGATAAGCCGATATTCGGTTGTGATAAAGGTGGATTATTATCACAGCGTTAATCAGAGCGCGGAGTTTGATCTCAGGATCATTGGCTGTGAGATATGAGTTAAGAAGCAATTTGAGCTTTGTCTCATCAAAGAATTTGGTGAGACCAAGCATCAACGCCGATAGCACCAGACTCTTGAGGTGCTTAGGGATCCTGTTGTCATTAAGTATTGTAATAATTGTCTCGGAATCGGCTACAGAGAGAGGGAAAGCGCTCCACACTTTGTTGAAGATGTCGCTCTCAAGAGACTCACATCGACGTATGGTCTCGGTTGTTGCCTTGTTGCTGTTTTCCATGTCAACATTAGAGGTGAGTTGCAGCTTATTTTGCTCCCGCAAGTACTCATCAACGATTGCTTGTAACAGTTGGTTCTTATATTGTTGATTTCGTTGATAAAAAATGTGAGTAGATTGCGATGCTGCCAGTGCAATGACAGTTTTGTCAGTTAACAAATAGGTGTCAGCAATAATTTGTGACAAAATATCGTCGCGCTGTGGATCAAGAATCCCTTGCGACATATATTGCAGCATGTAGTGGTAGGATGTGGTAATTTGCTTGAGTTCTTCACTTAGCTCCCATTGTTTTGTGTCATCGATCATTGTCTTAAGGAGCTTCAAGGCAAGCACGAGTTGCCTGTTGTCAAGCATTTTGTCAATCGACTTTCTATATATAGATATTTTAGCTTTGTCCATTTGTTTTGTAGTAGAGTAGTAGAATAGTAGAATAGTAGAATAGTAGAATAGTAGAATAGTAG
>CALAVD010000029.1 GCA_937892085.1 uncultured Prevotellaceae bacterium | reverse complement strand
TGTTTTAAGGTTTATGTTAATGGTATTAGAAGGTTAATTAGTTAAGCAATCCCCGACGTGATGTCGAGGATTTCTTTTTTGTAAAGCTTCTTATAAAAATACTTAAATATGAATGTTGATTGAGAGGAAATAGCTATTTTTGCAAGTTATTTTAGTCGCAGGCGGTTACGCTAAACCGATGGCACTGCGAGTAACATAACAAACACCTAAGTATCAACAAAATGAACAACATAACACTTCACAACACCCTTCCAGCTGTGTTTGCAGGCCGTGAGGATACTGGCAGCGAGATATGGCTGCGCGACGTCACGTTTGAGCGCGGCAAGAAGTATCTCATCAGCGCCGAGAGCGGCACTGGCAAGTCGTCGCTGTGCAGCTACATCTATGGCTACCGCATTGACTACAGCGGCACCTTCGCCTTCGATGGCCGCGACATCAGGGAGCTAAGTATCGCACAGTGGTGCAAAGTTCGCACTCACCACATCGCTTACCTCGCCCAAGAGATGCGCCTGTTCCCTGAGCTCACCGCAATGGAAAACATCATGCTCAAGAACAGCATCACAAATTTCAAGACTCGCGACGAAATCGTGGCAATGATGGACCGTTTGGGCATTGTTGAAAAAGTGAATAGTCCAGTGGCAAAGCTCTCCATAGGTCAGCAACAGCGCGTGGCGATAATCCGCACTCTGTGTCAGCCCTGCGACTTCATCATGCTCGACGAGCCGGTGAGTCACCTCGACGAGACCAACAACCGCATTGTTGCCGAAATGGTGACTGCCGAGGCCCAGCACCAAGGCGCCGGCATCATCTCCACCTCAGTGGGCAACAACGTGAAAATTGATGTTGACAAAGAATTTAAGCTATGAACAAGAAAAATGCGATTAAGCGAGACGAAGCTGAGCTCGCTCAAAGCCTTGCGAGCGAGAGCATTTTATTTAAAGACAATAAAACCAATGCCGACTACAGCAGCCGAGTGCTGATGTGGAAGCTGCTGCGCAAGCACATCAGCAAGTCGCAGCTCATAGGGTTCTCGCTCGCCAGCCTTGTGGGACTCACTATCGTGATACTCGCAGTGCAGTTCCACCAAGATGTGAGGCCACTGTTCAACGACGAGGACAGCTTCTTGCGGAAAGACTACATGATTATCACTCGCGAGGTGTCAACCGCATCAACGGTGTTGCAAGGCAACAATGAGTTTGCCACCAACGACATTGACGACATCGAGAAACAGTCGTGGTGCCGGCAAGTGGGCAAGTTTTCGAGCAACGACTACAGTGTGGAAGCCACCATCAGCGTGAGTGGACAAGGAATGCGCACAATGATGTTCTTCGAGTCGCTGCCCGATGAGTTCCTCGATGTCTCTGGCCGAGAGTGGAAATTCAACCCCAATAACCCAAAGATTCCTATCATTATCTCGAGAGACTATCTCACGCTCTACAACTTCGGGTTCGCACCAAGTCAAGGCCTGCCACAAGCCAGCGAAATGGCGGTATCTAAGGCGGTGAAACTGGAGTTCACTCTTCGCGGCAATGGGCGCGTGCAGACTTTCGAGGGCACACTTGTTGGCTTTTCATCACGCCTGAACACCATTGTGGTGCCTGAGGACTTCATGAAGTGGAGCAACGAGCAGTTTGGCAGTGGAGCCGAACATAACCCATCGAGGCTCATCGTCGAAGTCAACAGCCCTGGCGACGAGAGAATCGCCAATTACTTCGCCGACCATGGCTATCAGGTTGCTGGCGACAAGATGAATCAAAGCAAGGCACAAGGCTTCCTCAACATCATTGTTAGTATTGTCATCGTCGTGGGCATCATCATCAGCGTGCTGGCGTTCTTCATATTGATGCTGAGCATCTTCCTCTTGCTGCAAAAGAACTCTAAGAAGCTGCAAGACCTGCTTGTACTGGGCTATTCACCCCAACAAGTGTCGCGCACTTATATCAACATGGTAATCTATATCAACTGCGCGGTGATGGTGGTTGCAGTGCTACTCATGCTGCTGGCGAGAACCTACTATATGCCCATGCTCAAGGCAATGGATGTGAATGGCGGGTCAATAATCATCGCTCTGATAGTGGCGGTGGTTATCATGGCGCTCATCTCGCTTGGCAACATCTTGGCAATCAAGAAGAAAATCAACTCCCTCTGGATACAGAGCGCATAAGTCGGCATGAATATTAACTTTTAAGCTTGTTTACTAAAAAATATGACCAAAATAATTGCTTTAGCTAATCAAAAAGGCGGCGTGGGGAAAACGACCACCGCTATCAACCTGGCAGCATCACTGGCACGATGCGACAAGCGAGTGCTGCTAATCGACGCCGACCCACAAGCCAATGCCACCTCGGGGTTAGGAATCGACCCAAAGCAGCTGCAAGCCTCTATCTATGAATGTCTTGTCGATGAATACCCCATCGAGAGCGCCGTAGTGCCATCCTGCATAGAAGGTCTCGACGTGCTGGGATCTATTATCGACCTTGTGGGTGCCGAGCTGGAACTCATCAAGAAGCCCAACCGAGAAAAGGTGATGTCGCGCATCCTCAAGAGTGTGAGCGAATCTTACGACTACATCCTCATCGACTGCAGCCCTTCACTGGGACTCATCACCGTTAACGCACTCACAGCCGCCAATAGCGTGATTATTCCCGTGCAAGCCGAGTACTTTGCCCTTGAAGGCATAAGCAAGCTGCTCAACACCGTGCGCATCATCAAGTCGAAACTCAATTCCGACCTCCACATCGAGGGTTTCTTGCTCACCATGTACGACGCAAGACTAAGGCTTGCCAACCAAATCTATGAGGAGCTGAAATCGCACTTCGGTGACATGGTGTTCACTACTGTGATACCACGCAACACACGCTTGAGCGAGGCACCAA
>CALAVD010000028.1 GCA_937892085.1 uncultured Prevotellaceae bacterium | reverse complement strand
GTACCCCTATTTCACCCTGCCACTACTCATGCAACTCAAGCACGGAGGCGGCGACGACGAGGCTATGCACAGGCTGTCGGTGATGAGCCCCGACCGCCGAGACCTCGCCATCGTTATGGGCAGAGCACCAGCAGCCTTCGCTCATTTCTACCCCACCGAGGAGCCGGCGCAGCTTAGCACCGACGAGGCTATCGACAACTTCCTCAGCACTTTTGCCGGAGGCAGCAACCAGAAGGAACTCGACGCCCTGAGCAACGCCATCTTCAACCCCACCCCCGACTATGCCGACATCCTCGCCGCGCAACACGGCGGCGACACCGGCATCACCGACGAGGAGGACCAGCTAATCGACAGCTTCATCGCTCACACACGCCAGCAGGAGCAAGAAGCCATCGCCAGCACTCCGCAGGTGGAACACCACCTCGAGAAAGAAGATGTGGAACAAGTGGCACACGACTCGGTGGAGCAATCTACCCAAAATGATGACTCTATGCTCAGCGAAAGCTTAGCAAAAATGTATATCGCCCGTCATAAATATTCTAAAGCTCTTGAAATTATTGAAAGCATAAATTTGAATTTTCCAGAAAAAAGTATTTACTTTGCAGACCAAATTCGGTTTTTGCGCAAAATTGTGCTTAACGAAAACATTAAAAACAAACTATAACTATTTGATAAAATGGCAATTACAATTCTAATTCTTATCAGTTTAGCATCAATTTTACTGATTGGTGTCGTTCTCATTCAGAAGTCAAAAGGTGGTGGCCTCGCTGCTAACGCAAGCAACTACAACCAATTTATGGGTGTTCGCAAGACTACCGACTTTGTAGAGAAAGCCACTTGGGGACTCGCTATTTTCATTTGCGTGCTCAGCATCGCAAGCGCTTTCATCGCTAAGAACAGCAACGCGCAAAACAATGATGGCAATCCCGATATCTCACAGATAAATACCCCCAAGAACCAAAACGAGAACGCAGCAAATGCCTTCCCTACTAACGCTCAGCAAGCTGCCACACAGCAGGGAGCCGCTAAACAGCAAGGCGAACAAAAGTAATTGGGGCTAAAACTATCAAGGCAAAGTCTATAGCTTCTCGCCTACCGAGATTTTATAGGCTCTAAGCTGAAATGTCATCAAAGGGGGGGATAAAATCGCTCTTTTGATGACATTTTTTACTCATAGCACTGTGCAACAGCCTGATACCGACATCCTGAAGAGGCGATTTGATGCCTACCTGCGCATTGAGAAAGGCCTCTCCACCAACACCGCAGCAAGCTACTGCCGCGATGTGGAGCACCTGCTGCGCTACGCCGACGATAACGGCAAGAGTGCTGCCGCCATCACGCACCACGACCTGGAGCTATTCTTGGGAACACTCTATGACTTAGGCATCTCGCCACGGTCGCAGGCACGCATCATCTCGGGCATCAAGAGCTTCTACAAGTTTCTAAAGATGGAAGGCGTCATCGACGTCAACCCCACCCTGCTGCTGCCTGCTCCACGCATTGGGCGCCACCTGCCCGAGGTGCTTACCCTCGACGAGATCGACCGCATGATAGCTTGCATCGACCTCTCCAAGCCGCAGGGACAGCGCAACCGCGCCATCATCGAGGTGCTTTATGGATGCGGGCTACGGGTGAGTGAGCTCACCGAGCTCAAGATGTCGCAAATCTTTGAGCAAGAGGAATATATCACCGTCATTGGCAAGGGCGACAAGCAGCGACTCGTCCCCATCTCGCAAGAAGCACTGGAGCAGATAAACCTCTACGTGGAGTTGACGCGCAGCAACCAGGTTGCGAAACGCGGCTGCGAGGACATCCTATTCCTCAACCGACGCGGCAACCGCCTCACGAGGGTGATGCTTTTCTACATCGTAATCTACGCCTTCTGACGCCTTAGCGCAAGCCGTATTCCGCCGACGGCAAGAAGACACGCATCCAAAAATCCCTCATCCCCAATCTGGTTTTCGCATATAC
>CALAVD010000027.1 GCA_937892085.1 uncultured Prevotellaceae bacterium | reverse complement strand
GTAAGATGAGATAATCGGGACCTGCAGCGGCGATGGCTTCGATCTTCTTGTCGAGAGTCATGAGGGCACGAGGGCTGTCGTCGGGGTTCACCACCCGCCGTGGATGCTGCTTGAAAGTGACTACCGCCGAGCGGGTGCCACGCAGCGCCGCCTGCTCCTTGAGGGCATTGATTAGGGTGATGTGCCCTAAGTGCACGCCATCGAACATGCCTATTGCTGCGGCGAGCCTTACGCTGCCATCTATGCGGTCGGTAGCTGTGAGAATCTTCATTGCTCTTCCATTTTAGTGATTATATCCATGAATTCGCAACCCGGCTCTACAAGGGCTGTCTTGAAACCCAACTTGGCCGCCGCGTCAAGGTTAACCTGACCATCGTCGAAGAACAGCGTCTCTTCGGGCTCGATGCCCATCGTGGCGACGGCATAGTCAAAGATCTGGCGGTCGGGCTTGTTGCTGTGAGCCTTGTACGACACCGTCACGCCATCAAAATAGGCATTCACGTCAAGGCCTTCCTGTGCGAAGTTGCGGGCTATCACGCCCTCAAACATGATGGGGTTAGTGTTAGAGAGGATATAAGTCCTGGAGCGCTTGCGCAGCTCGCGCAGCGACTGCAAGCGATGCAGCGGAATGCCCACGATAAAGGAGCTGAAGGCCTCGTCGAGCTGCGCATTGGTCACCTCGGGAGGCACCAGGGGGCGTAACGCCTCGTGGAACTGCTCCACGGTGATGTCGCCGTTCTCAAGCGCAAAGAAAGGACCCTCTTGCTTGTAGAGTCCTATCAATAGCTCTGGATGGTCCATACCTAACTGCCGCATCGCATCAAGGCAGTCATCGCGCTTGATATCTACTATCACTCCACCCTGGTCGAAGAGCAAGTTTTTAACACCTGGTATAGTAGGCATAGAATAATTGCTAATTAAAATATCGTAGCAAGCTGCATTCAGCATTATGAATTATGCATTGTGAATTGTGCATTATGCATTGTGAATTGTGCATTATGCATTGTGAATTGTGCATTGTGCATTATGAATCATGCATTGTTAAGACGGCATTTCAGATTTGATAATGCGCATTGTGTCGTTGCAAAGCTTGATAAACACCTCACGGTTCTTGAGCAGACTGCTGGTCTTCACCTGGCGGTCAAGGCCCTTGAAGATGAAGCCTGTGTCGCTCGACTCTAATGCACGCATGGCGGCAATAGCACCATCCTCCGGGTTGTGGATGAGCGTCTGACCCACATGGTCGCGCAGCTTATCAAACCAATGACTCAACGTGAGCATTCCAGCGTTGATGAGACCTGGATCGGCACAGTTCACGGTCACATGGCGGGTGCGCAGAGTGGTTGACATATAGATTGAGAAGAGCGTCAGTGCAAGTTTGCTCTGAGCAAAAGTGGTGAGAGGCACAAAATTGTTAACGGCAGGGAACTCGTAGGGCAGCGAGGTGAAGTTGCGCATGAGCGAGGTGGTCATCACTATGCGGCCACCTTTCTCCTGAAACATAGGCACCATGAGCATTGAGAGCAACACCGTGCTGAGGAAATTCACCTGGATAGTATATTCATAGCCATCAACCGAAGTCTTGCGACGACGGGTGAGCACTGCCGAGTTGTTGATCAACGCTGCCACCGGACGATTCAGCTCGCTGAGCTCGGCAACAAAGGCCTTGACACGGGCAAATGAGCTCAGGTCGAGATGCATCACAGTGATGTCGCTGTTAGAGGTGGTCTCTTTAAGTTCTTTAGCTAATTTACTGCCTTTATAAATATCACGGCAAGCAAGTATCACAGCCTTGTCTTGCGCCACTAATCGCTTAGAAATCACGCGCCCCATAGAGCCTGTTGCCCCAGTAACGACATATAATGGTTTGACGGGCACAACACTCTGGTTTTTAATTATATTGTCTTTATTCATTGTTTTGATTGCTTATTTACATAGTAACGATTGCAAAGATATACAAAAAAGCGCAAATTCAAAACTATTTTTCACGTTATTTCTTGTCTTTATCTTTGGCATCCGAGAATTGGTCGGGATATTCCAGCACCTCTCGGGGACGGCGCAGGGCTCTAACAACGAGCCACACGCCAGCGATGACAAACGGAATGCTGAGCATCTGACCCTGGTCAAGACCGATGGTGCTGCGCATGGTTTCCTCCCACCCCACTTGCACCTCTTTCACAAACTCCACAAAGAATCGTGATGCAAAGATGCCTATCAAGAACACACCCAAGAGAAGGCCGGGACGCTCTTGAGCATTGCGACGCCAGTAGAGCCACATGCACAACGCGAAGACCAGCAAGTAGCACAGAGCCTCATAAATCTGCGTGGGATGGCTGGGCTGCGTGAACACTGGCTCAGCGCCTTGCATATATTGGTTGATGTTTTGAATGAAACGGAAACCCCAGGGCAAGTCGGTGGGACCGCCATAAATCTCGTGGTTCATCAGGTTGCCAAAGCGTATAAGAGCCCCCACGAAACCGATAGGGACGCACAAGCGGTCGAGGGTCCACAGCACGCTCTTCTTCGTCACCGTCCAGCTATATAGGAAGATGGCGATGATGATGCCTAATGTGCCGCCATGACTCGCTAAGCCGCCCTCCCAAATCTTCAGGATGTCGCCAGGATGCTGGCTGTAATGGTCCCACTCATAGAAGAACACATGACCTAACCTTGCGCCAAGCACGGTGGCTATCACCACATAGAAAAACAGCGGCGCCAGCCAGCGCTCAGGTGCCCCCTCATGCTTGAAAATGCGGTAAACTATCTCGTAGCCCACGAGAAAACCTATAGCAAACATCAGCCCATACCACCTCACCGTCACAAAGCCGTCGTAGAGGTTGGGATTAGCTGTCCAAGTAATGAAATTCAACATTTTTCGCTCTTTTTATTATAATGTGCCGCAAAGATAATACTTTTTTGCCAATCGGCGTCCTTTTTAGCAACGATTGTTGCAAAGTGTAGAAAAGGGGACGGTTCTTTTTTCTTCTCCTATGCATGAAAAAAGCGCCACACCTGCGGCGAGGCAAGTGTGGCTCTTGTGGTAAGTGAAAATCGGTGTCGATTATCCGTTGTGCTTCTTCATCACTTTGATGAGGTCGATAACTTTGTGGCTGTAGCCAATCTCGTTGTCATACCACGAAACAACCTTCACGAACTTGTCGGTGAGGTAAACACCAGCGTCGGCGTCGAAGATTGAAGTGCGTGGGTCGCCCAGGAAGTCGCTCGAAACCACCTTGTCCTCGGTGTAACCAAGGATGCCCTTGAGGTCGCCCTCGCTGGCTTTCTTCATGGCAGCGCAGATGTCTTCCTTAGTGGCGGGGTTCTTCAGGTTAACGGTGAGGTCAACAACGCTCACGTCGAGGGTGGGAACGCGCATCGAGATACCAGTGAGCTTGCCGTTGAGCTCGGGGATAACTTTGCCCACTGCCTTGGCAGCGCCAGTAGATGATGGGATGATGTTGCCAGCAGCAGCGCGGCCACCACGCCAGTCCTTCAATGATGGACCATCAACGGTGCGCTGAGTAGCGGTAGTAGCGTGAACTGTTGTCATAAGACCGTTCTCAATGCCAAAAGCATCGTTGAGCACCTTTGCGATAGGAGCAAGGCAGTTGGTGGTGCAAGAAGCGTTAGAAACGATAGTCTCGCCAGCATACTTGTCGTGGTTAACACCACACACAAACATAGGAGCCTGGCGACCGTCGTCACCGGCTTTAGAAGGAGCAGAGAGAACCACATACTTGGCGCCAGCCTGGAGGTGTTTCTCGGCACGGTCCATAGTGAGGTAGAGACCTGTAGATTCTACGATGTACTCAGCACCCACTTCGTCCCACTTAAGGTCGGCGGCGTCTTTCTCGGCAGTTACACGAATCTCGTTACCGTTAACGATGAGCTTGTTGTTCTCAACGTCGGCTTTGATGTCACCATTGAAGATTCCATGCATAGTGTCATACTTGAGCATATAAGCCATGTAATCAACTGGGAGGAGGTCATTGATACCAACAACTACCACGTCATTCTTGTTAGCCTCTTCGAGAGAAGCACGGAAAACAAAGCGACCAATGCGGCCAAATCCGTTAATACCGATTTTAATTTTACCCATAATTCAGTAAATTGTTTAAAAAAAATAATTATTATTGCCTAAAAAGTATTATCTTTGCACAAACTATTGCAATAGCAAGAAAAGCCGGCTTAATTTTTTGTGCCATCTCTTTTCGACTGCAAAATTAATATTTTTTTCGCAAAAAGGTGGATATTAGTAGCAAAATATTGCTGCAAGATTGCCTTATTAAGATAGTTTAATAGTTTTGAAAATCTTTAATTTATTAACTTCTAAATAAATACAACACTATGGGATTTATCAAAGAATTTAAAGAATTTGCCATGAAAGGCAACGTAATGGACATGGCTGTTGGTGTTATCATCGGCGGCGCGTTTGGTAAGATTGTCAGCTCACTCGTTGACGACGTGCTCATGCCTGCTATTGGTATGCTCACCGGCAATGTGGACTTCACTAAGCTCACAGCAAAGATTGGCGAGGGCGACACTGCAGCAGTACTCAATTACGGAACATTTATTCAGAATGTTGTTGACTTCCTCATCATCGCACTGTGCATCTTCTTGATGCTCAAGGGCATCAACAAGCTCACCAAGAAGAAAGAGGAAGAGCCAGCTCCCGAACCCGAACCCACCAACGAGGAGAAGCTGCTCGGCGAGATTCGCGACCTGCTCAAGAACAAATAATCCCAATCGATATTTGTCAATCACCAACTGCATCGGGAGCCTCAACCTCTCGATGCAGTTTTCATATCCCTGAAGGGTTTAGAGATAAGTCCACGTCCCTCCTTCCACCTTCCACCTCCCACCTTCCACGTTCCACCTTCCACGTTCCACCTCCCACCTTCCACCTTTTAACTTTTCTTAATGCAGTATTTCTTGTAATTGGGTGTTTAAAAGGCGTAATCGCTAATTTTTTTATTCATAATTTGCGATTTACAATAAATCTGCTTACTTTTGTAACGTATTTTTATGAACGACACATTTTTTATTTAATTA
>CALAVD010000026.1 GCA_937892085.1 uncultured Prevotellaceae bacterium | reverse complement strand
GTAGGTGAACGAGAGGTTGCCATCTGCGTCGAGAGCGAAGTTCTTGGCTCCGGCACCTTTGAAAGACCATCCGTCCCACGTTTGCTCTATGTATTCCTGGTCGCTGATTTCCACAGTAATGCTGTCGGTGTCGATAAAGTCGCCTATTATACAGTTGAATTTTGTTTGACCGTTCTTCAAGCCTTTCACTTTGCCGTCAACGATAGTGGCAATGCTTGGGTCTTCGACTTCCCAACCGAGATTCGAGCCATCATAATAGTAGGTCTTGTCTAAAACCGTTGCGCTCACCTCGATGGGGAACTCACGATTATCAACGAGAATCATGGGCTTCATAGTGATAGAAGGTGTTGCCGCAAGAGTATTGACCGGCATTGTCGCCGTCATGCCGTTGAAGGTTGCGGAGAGATTGGTAGAGATCACGTTGCCACTGAGGATTAGAGTAGAGCCATTGGTAGTCCCCAGTTCTTCGTCGCACGAGAGTGTAAAGCCGGTGACGTTGTCATTGACAACCTCGCCATACTGATTAAATCCCACGATGCGAGGCGTGTAAGAAGAATAAACCGGCAGGTCGGCACGGAAATCATAGAACTGGATAGACGCTATTTCGTTGTCTTCGGGAGCCTCAGTCTCAAGCATCCATCCGCATGCCACAGCTCGTGGAGTACCTTCGGTGGTGGTGTTAATTATCTTTCCGTCAACCATCATTTCGGCTGAGCCGCCGGCATCCATGTTCACCACCTCCGAGATGTCGGGATACAGGTCTTTGAGAATATGGCACATCACCATTGTTGAGCAGCCGGCGCTGGCGCCGTAGTTTTTACTTGTGGATTTGTCGATAACAATCATATAGAGTTTCTTGCCTGTGGCGTCGCAGCCGTAGGCAGTGCGGCTATATATCATTGAATTATAGTTCTCGTCGTTATTGCGGCCGGTGAGTTCGCCATTGTGCATCACTGGTGCGTTGCCTTCCACCATGTTTTCGATGAAAGGAACAATCTGGTTTTCTTCGTTATAGGTCCAGCCGTGGTTTATTGTAATTACGTCGCCCTCGGCAAGTGTTGCGAGGTAGTCTTTCATCGCACCTGTGGCAGTGATGCATGCGTCGTAGTCGCCCAAAGTCTGCCGGTCGGCATTTCTCACAATCTTGGTGATGGTGAAATTCATGTCCTGGTTCACGAGCCAGCGGCTGCCTTCGTTGAAGGTGAGATAGAAGTTGTCGGCATCGGCAACGCCCTTTTCGTTGTAGCCCACCCAGTTGGTCTCAAACTCGCGGGTGCGGGAGAAAGCGGGAGTCCAGAGCACTGCGGTGTGTGGCAGGTTGCGGCGGTTCACCGTGTTCAATGGAGCGGCAGCCGCGAGTTTGGGCGAGGACAATGTTCCCCCGCAGTTGAAGTGCCCGAAGTAGAGCGTCTTGTCCTGTGAGATGGCGCAGGCACCAGTGCGGCTGGGACCGCCGTTCCAGGCATCGGCATTGCTCTCGGTGTTGAGATACACGCTGTCGTTGCGCACCACAGCGCCGAATGGGTCGCCAAGCTCGAAGTCCATCGTTGGCGAGCCGTTGCCGCTCACGCACCAGAAGTTGGCGTTGCACGCGGCGATAGGGCGTCGAGTGGCTGTGCGATTGCGGTTATAGGCGTTGGTGAGCAGTTCGGTGCGCCCCAGGGTGTTGTAGCCGATAGTGGTCTCCACGCGGTTATACGGGTTGGTCATGTCGGCCTCAAGCAGATATACGTTTAGCGGGTAATCGGGAATTCGGATGATTGTGTTGTAGATGCCCGGTCCCACT
The DNA here is from genome assembly GCA_937892085.1 of uncultured Prevotellaceae bacterium. Taxonomy (GTDB): domain Bacteria; phylum Bacteroidota; class Bacteroidia; order Bacteroidales; family Muribaculaceae; genus Sodaliphilus. Next base: position 653 of record CALAVD010000026.1, on the reverse strand, counting down.
TGTCGGTGCATGATAGTGTCGGCGCTATATTCAGTGCCATCAATGTTGATGCCGGCGCTCATGGTGCAAGTGCAGCATGCCAGCAACGCGAGGGTAAGTATTGTCTTTTTCATAGTGAAAGTGTTTTATGTCGTAAAATTAGTAATAATATTGCGATAAAAACTAATTTGTCTCCACATTTTTGAAGAAAAAGTAAAAAAAAAGTCGTTATTAGTTTTTTTACATCTATCTTTGCACCCAAAATAAGAGAGATTATGATGTCAACGAAATATGTGAGTTGCTTGATGTGTGCGGGCTTATTGATGATAACCGCCACATTTCCTGCCTGTAAAGGCTTAACAAATAATGACTCGGTGAAAGATCCCGACAGCATAAAGCAAGCCGAAATCGACAATGTGATGCTCCCCGACACCGCTTACCAGAGTGTTGAAGATTTGGTGTATAACGTTGAACAGCTCGATACCGTGACGAGTGGCGAGCTTACCAGCCTTGCCGACCCCTACGAGGGCGTGGATGGCATTCTCACCTTTCGTGGCGGACCCAAGCGCGACGCACGCCGGTATAGCGGCACAGTGAAGGGCACGCCCAGCAAGATAGTGCAGGACTGGGTGGCTCACACTGCGGTGAGAGGCAACTGGGGCGGAGGCTCAGGG
>CALAVD010000025.1 GCA_937892085.1 uncultured Prevotellaceae bacterium | reverse complement strand
ACGATATGCAGGAGTTCATCTCCAACCAGCTTAGCGCGCAAGGCTACTATGAGATAATGAACAACTCGCTCACCGCTCAGAGCTACTATGAGGGCTGTGAGACCTATCCCGAGGCCAACTGCGTGCATGTGATGAACCCGCTGAGCAGCGACCTGTGCCTGATGCGCCAGACCTTGCTCTTTGGTGGCTTGGAGACCGCTACCCGCAACATCAATCACAAGAACCCCAACCTTAGGATGTATGAGTTTGGCAACGTCTATCACTTCAACCCTGAGGCCAGCAACGAGGAGGTTGCACTCGCTCCTTATAGCGAGCACACCGCGCTGGGCATTTGGCTCACTGGCGAGAACCACGGCGACAGCTGGAACGACAAAGCACGCAAGCTCAATTTCTATGACTTGAAAGCCACCGTCGAGAACATCTTCCGCCGCTTGGGCATCGCCGAGCGCGACCTGGTGGCCGAGGAATTCAAGAATGACGTGTTTGCCCCGGGCATCGCCTATAAGAACCGTGGCGGCAAACTCATTGCCGAGCTTGGCATCATCACTGCCAAGCAGCACAAGAAGACACATTGCACTCAGGTGGTGTATTTTGCCGAGCTTAACTGGAATGCCGTGTGCAAGATGGCGGCAAAGGCTAAGACCAAATTTGCCGACCTGCCAAAGACGCTGCCCGTGCGCCGCGACTTGGCGCTGCTCGTTGACGGCGATGTCACCTATGCCGACATCAAGCGCGTGGTGGAGCAGAGCGAGCGTCACCTGTTGCGTGGCGTGAACCTCTTCGACGTGTATGAGGGCAAGAACCTGGAAGCAGGCAAGAAATCTTACGCCATCAGCGTCACTCTGCAAGACGACGTGAAGACGCTTCAAGACAAGCAAATCGATGCCGTGATGAACAAAATCATCGCCAACCTCGAGAAGCAAGTGGGAGCGAAACTTAGATAATGCACAATGCACAATGCATAATGCACAATTGGGCTGCGCCTTGATTAACGCACAATGCATAATGCACAATCATTATTGAACTATGATAATTGACTTTAAAGAATTGGGACTCAACGTCGCCGCTAATTTCAAGGGCGGTGAGGGTGAGTATGTGTCGCACCGATTTGTTGACGAGAACAACAAAATCATGCTTGGCACACTCGCGCCAGGGTCCTCGATAGGCTACCACAGCCACGACACCGATAGCGAAATCATGTATTTCCTCGAGGGTGAGGCCACTGTGATTACCGATGCTGGCGAAGAGAAGCTGCTGCCTGGACAAGTGCACTACTGCCCTATGGGCCGCAGCCACAGCCTCATCAACCGCGGCGACCGCGACCTTAAGTTTGTGGCGGTGGTTCCTGCACATCACAAATGAGAAAATTAATAACTAAATAACAATTCTATTTATGGGAAGAGCTTTTGAATATCGCAAAGCAAGAAAACTGAAACGCTGGGGCAGCATGTCCCGCACGTTTACTAAGATTGGTAAGGAAATCACTATGGCTGTGAAAGCCGGTGGTCCTGACCCATCAGCCAACTCGCGTCTGCGTGCCCTCATGGCCAACGCCAAGGCTGCCAACATGCCTAAGGACACCGTGGAGCGCGCCATCAAGAAGGCCAGCGACAAGGATGCCAGCGACTACAAGGAGGTAATCTACGAGGGATACGGACCTCACGGCATCGCCATCCTCGTGGAGACCGCTACCGACAACACCACACGCACCGTTGCCAACCTGCGCAGCTACTTCAACAAGAAGGGCGGCACGTTAGGAAACTCGGGCAGCGTGGCATTCATGTTCAGCCACAAGGCCTACTTCCACGTAGAGCCTAAGGACGGCATCACCCTCGAGGATCTGGAGCTCGAGCTTATCGACTTCGGCGCAGAGGAGATAGAGCAAGACGAGGAAGAAATCATCATCAGTGCAGCTTTTGAGTCGAATGGCGACATCCAGAAGTATCTTGAGGAGAACGGTTTTGAAATCAAGAGCTCAGAATTCGTTTATGAGCCAGCCGACTACAAAGAGCTCAACGAGGAGCAGACTGCCGACATGGACAAGCTCCTTGAGGTGCTCGAAGAGGACGACGACGTGCAGAACGTGTTCACCAACATGAAAGAGGCAGGTCTCGAGTAATCCTTGCCACTTTTTTGTAAAAAAGTTATTGGGACGAGTCAAGAAATGGCTCGTCCTTTTTTTGTTTCTTAATTTTTTTCCTGTAACTTTGCAGTTACAAGAGTAAAATCTAACTATTTCTATCCATAAATATCAAAGCAAGTCGTAACACATTCCTTAACAAAACACGCAGTTATGGACACACAGTACAAGTTATTTTTCGGAGGACCTTTCGGGTTTGATTGTCGTGATGAAGATTATGAGATGATTGCCGCCGAGGACTATAGAGCGCAAATCTTAGGCAGTGTGCAAGCGTTGCTCAAACCTAATGACATGAGTGGCGTGAGCATCAACGACAATGTGTTCTACATTGGCCCATTCTATTTTGAGGCCGAAAGCATGAAAGCCGAAGACATCATAATGTGTGAGAAACAGATGATAGAGCAGTGCAGCGATGCAGTGTTTGTTCTCGACGATGCGGCGTGTCCAGGCACCATAGCCGAGATCATGTATGCCAACTCACTGCAGAAGACCGTTCACCTGTTTTATGTGAAACATGGCGACGACGAGGAGACCGAGAGCAGCCTTCACACCCCATGCTGGTATCCACTGATTTTCTGCCAATTGACTAACAATTCTGCCAAGCTTTACGAATGCGAGAGCGTGAAAGATGCCACAAGAAAAGTTATTGACCTGATAACCTTCAACTATAATCGAGAATAACGACTTAGGGGCATCCTTTAGGCAATAGAAAAATGATTTGTTTTTCTGAAAATATATTTAGAAATATAAAATCGTGTTAAATTTAGGGCAAAAAATGCAGTTTTCAGCTCAAAAATTTGGACAGAGAACGGAAATGGGTGTAAATTTGCATCAGTTTTCATGGTATTAGTTTTTAAGGTTATAAAATCTTTATCGTCGTGAGACGAAATTTCTTTTTCATTTTTGTTTTAAGGTTTATGTTAATGGTATTAGAAGGTTAATTAGTTAAGCAATCCCCGGCGTGAGCCGAGGATTTTTTTTGCCCCATCCTACCACCGAAACTACATCATATAACAAGGACCTGACGCTCGATGTGCCAGGTCCTTGTTGTGTGGAATACTACTGCGCGTTATTTGCGCTTCTTGGAGGTCTTCTTGCCAGTAGCCTTCTTAGATGACGTTTTCTTGGCTGCCTTCGAAGCGCCATTGCTTGCCTTCTCGTCCTTGACAGGCTGCTTGGCTGCCGCCTGACTTGCGGGCTTGGCTGCTGGAGCGCTGTCGTCAATGCCAAGAGTCTCAATCTCAAACACGAGAGTCTCAAACGGCTTGATGCTCTGTCCTGCGCCACGAGAGCCGTAAGCGAGGTTGTAGGGCAGAATGGCTGTCATCTTTGCACCTGGACTCATCATGAGCAGAGCCTCCTTGAAGCCAGGCACCACCTGATTAGGAGCGAAAGTCACAGGCTCTTTACTCTCGTCGAAAGTGGAGCCATCGACATGAGTACCTTTATACATCACCTTTATCTTGTCGGTCTCTTTGAACTTCGTGCCAGTGCCTGGCTTTACAATCTTATAGACCAGTCCCGAAGGAGCCTGAATGAACTCTGGATCCTTCTCAAGCTGGTTCTCGAGATACTTCTTGCCGAGACCCTTTTGTGTGAGTGCCTCGGGGCTATTCTCAAGAGCAAACGCCTGAGTCTCTTTTACATAAGCTTGAGTTTTAGCATCTATAGCTTTAAACTCCTCATCAGTTGGCACCTTGGGGTCGTTGAGCACCTCGGCAACAGCAGCGACAAAGACGTCACGGTTGAGGCCCATGCTCAACTGTCGCTTGATGCCCTGCTCTATGTTTCGGAAGTCGCTGGCGAGCAATCTACCGTCGATGACAGGCTTATTGCTCTCGTCAATGCTGAGAGAACTATTAAAGCCATCGATGAAGCGTGACGTTGCCGATTCGCCGAGTTTCTTCTGCTTATGCATGTTCTGAATTTGAGCGCCAAAGAAGGTGCCCATGTTCTGGCTCAACGAGTCGGTCAATATGCCGAGGAGGCCTGGCTGCGCGAGAAGCTCAGCACTGTCCTTTTTCAACGCATCAATTTCACCCATGAGACGCTTAGCGTCGTTGTTGATTTGACGCATCTCATCGTTGATAGAAGTTGTGGAAGTGGTGTCGTTGTAACGAGTGAGGAAAGCTTGCGCAAACACCTTGCGGCTCATGTTGACGCCCATCTGGCGGTTCACGCCCTCGGCATTGCGATAGAACTGCTCGGCAACGTTAGCACCATCGCGATAGTTCTCATCTTGCTGGTCAATGTTCATCGCCTCGCTGAAGGCCTTCAGGTATTCTTTACGCGCTTCGGTAGTGGTATGCGTCATGGCAGCCTGAGTGCCATAGACCTTACCCATCATCATGCTTGTGGAGTCGGCCTTGGCAGTTCTCATTTTAGCGATCTGCTCCAGGTCGGGCTCCTGCGCCATTGCAAAGCTGCTCACGAATGCAGCCACTGCAATAAAAACAAATATCTTTTTCATGACTTAATGATTTTGAGAATTACTTGTTAAGTCCCACTGTGGTGAGCTCAAACACTAAAGTCTCGTTAGGACCGATAGGACCTTGCCCACGGTCGCCATAGCCCAGATGTCCGGGAATGATGGCAATAGCCTTAGCTCCAGGTTTCATGTGAGTGATTACCTCACGAAATCCTGCTACCACATTCTGTAGGGGGAATTGCACAGTTTCGCCCTTAGAGCTGTCAAACTCTGTGCCGTCGATGTGCTTGCCAGTATAAATCACGTCAACCACATCATTCTCGTTGAAGAACTCGCCCTCGCCCTCGCTCAAGAGCTTGTAGCATAGTCCCGAAGGGGTCTGCACGTAGGCAGTATCGTTTTTCATCTGCTCGGCTATGTACCTCTCTCCTTCCTGCTTGTTGATGTCAGCAATCGAAGTGATGGCCGAGGCCTTCTCGCCGTCATTGCCCTTGTTGCTGTTACAGCTTGCTGCAACACTGAGCACGAGAGCAACTACCAATAAAGGAAAAAATCTTTTCATGATGCGAAATCTGGTGTGATTAGCTTGTTATTTTGCGGGTGCAGGTGCAGGTGCTGGGCGGCCAGGAAGTTGCGCTGGCGAGCGGGGCTCTTCCTTGTGGATTCCCACGGTAGTGAGCTCGCACACTAAAGTCATGTTGGGGCTGATACCAATCATCTCGGTAGGAATTTGGTCGCCAGGAATTACAGCTATAACCTTAGCACCAGGTTTCATACCCTTGATGAGGTCATAGAGCTTAGAGAAGATGGGGTGCATCTTCAGCTGAGCGATAGGCAATGGTTGTGGAGTTCCCATGTTCATAAGAACAGTGCCATTAAGGTCTTTTAAAACCATCTTAGCGTCAACGACGGTAGTGTCGGTGAACGCTTCGCCCTTACCGGCTTCCACCATCTTATAGACAACACCCGAGTTGGCTTTCTTATAGCCCTCGTTTTTCTTCAAGAGCTCATCGACGTACTTCTTGCCGGCAGCAAGGTTCTCTTGACCTTTCACCTTCATTACTCTATCTTTCATTTCGGTCACCTTAGCCTGCATGCCTTGAACTTCGGTTTGCGCCTTAGCCATGTCGAGAGAATCCTTGCTCTCAACCGCTTTCTTGAACTCATTCAAGAACATTTTGCGGTCAACAGCAATACCTTGTGTCTCAAGTTGATAAAGCTGCTGATAGAGTTGCATACCAGCCTGCAAACCTTCGATATAGCTCCTGCTGTTCTTGGTGGTGTCCATATTGATCATAGTCATCATTCCTTCCAAGAATTTAGCCTTATCTATTTGCTCTTCCATGGCAGGATTCTCCTGGAAACGCATCTTCAGTTGGGTACCTTCCATTTTACCCATCAGCTCGGCGATAGAGTCGGTAGCCTTATCTGATTGTGTTTTGCCTTTACAGCTTGTTACTGTGGCGCCCAGCAAAAGGGCTGCCAATGCTAAAAATAAAAACTTTTTCATAATAAAATTTTGTGTATTAAATTGTTGTAAAATAATGTTATCCAATTATCATTGCCCATTCTGCATTCAGCATTCAGCAATTATTTCCCCACTTTTATGAGCTGCACGTCGAAAATCAGGGTGGAGTTAGGCTGTATGGGACCTGTGCCGTGAGGACCGTATGCGAGGTTGGAGGGAATGAAGAGTCGCCAGGCAGCGCCCTCGCTCATCATCTGAAGACCCTCGACCCAGCCAGGAATCACCTGACCCACAGCGAAGGTGGCTGGCTCGCCACGCTCTACTGAGCTGTCGAACACAGTGCCGTCGATCAATCGACCTGTGTAGTGCACTGTCACCACATCGTTAGGTCCTGGCTTCTTGCCGTCGCCCTCTTTGAGCACAAGGTATTGGAGACCACTCTCGGTCACCTTTACACCCTCTTGCTGAGCGTTCTGCTCAAGGAATTTCTTGCCAAGCTCTTCGTTCATGGCTCCGGCATTGGCTTCGAGCTCGGTGAAGAAATCCTGCACCACTTTCTTAGCCTCGTCGTAGCTCATCTTTTTCTCCTTGTCTTCATAGACGTCACGCAGGGCATCGGCAAAGTCGTCGGCATTAATGCTCTGAATACCTGATCCCTTGAAATTCTGGGCCATACTCAAACCCAGTGCATAGCTTAATTTATCCATATTAATATATTAGAATTGTAATAATCTTTAATCAAACTGCAAAGGTAGTAAAAAGTTTTCAGTTGCAAATTATTGACAATAGTTTTTGTATTTCTTTAACCCGAAAAGACCGAGTCTGTAACTATTCCTCGATTATGATGCTACAGTTGAGGGTATGACAAAATTGAGGCGTCACGCTCGCGTGAACTAAAAGAGAACCGTCCCCAATGAGTTCATTTTTTAGTTGTGGAAGGTGATGTTGCCTTCGCTGGCATCTATCACGATGGGGCGGTCACGGTCCACCTTGTGGGCGATGATGTCGCGTGAGAGCTGGTTGAGGACGAGGTTCTGGATGGCCCGCTTCACGGGTCGTGCGCCGAACTCCGGGTCATAGCCCGCTTGTGCCAGCAGTGTGACGGCATTGTTGGTGTAATCAAGCTCTATGCCGCTTGCAAGTAGCATCTTCTTGACGCTGCTGAGCTGCAGCTCCACGATTTGCGCTATCTGTTGCTCGTCGAGAGGGGTGAACATGATAATCTCATCAATACGGTTCAAGAACTCGGGTCTGATAGTCTGCTTGAGCATCGTTAGTACGTCGTTGCGCGTTTGCTCCACGATGCGTGTGTGGTTCTCGGCGTTAAGTTGCTCAAAGCGCTCACGGATGAGGCTTGACCCAAGATTACTTGTCATGATGATGATAGTGTTCTTGAAGTTGACGGTGCGTCCCTTGTTGTCGGTGAGTCGTCCGTCGTCGAGCACCTGCAGCAGCACGTTAAACACATCGGGGTGAGCCTTCTCTATCTCGTCGAAGAGCACCACGCTGTAGGGCTTGCGTCGCACCGCCTCGGTGAGTTGTCCTCCTTCATCGTAGCCCACGTAGCCTGGAGGCGACCCTATGAGGCGTGTTACCGAGAACTTCTCCTGATACTCGCTCATGTCGATGCGAGTCATCATGTTCTCGTCGTTGAAGAGGTAGTCGGCGAGTGCCTTTGCTAACTCCGTCTTGCCCACACCAGTGGTGCCGAGGAAGATGAACGAACCGATGGGACGGCGTGGGTCGTTAAGCCCGGCACGGCTCCGGCGCACGGCATCGCTGATGGCGCTGATAGCCTCGTCCTGACCGATTACTCGCTTGTGCAGCTCGTCCTCAAGGAGCAGCAGCTTCTCTCCCTCGCTTTGCAGCATCTTGGTGACTGGAATGCCTGTCCATCGTGATACAATCTCGGCGATGTCGTCGCCATCCACTTCCTCCTTGATGAGGGAGTTCTCGCCTTGCATGGAGCGCAACTGCTCTTGCAGCGCGGCATTCTCGTCCTGCTTCTGCTTGATGAGCGAGTAGCGGATTTCTGCCACGCGGGCATAGTCGCCGTTTCGCTCGGCGCGCTCGGCATCGAAGTTGAGTTGCTCAATGTCGATTTTGTTCTGCTGAATCTTGTTGATAAGCTCTTTCTCGCTTTGCCACTTGGCTTTGTAGTCGTGTTCGCGGTCACGCAGGTTGGCGAGTTGCTGATCGACTTGTGCGATGCGCTGCTCATCGCCGTCGCGCTTGATGGCGGCGCGCTCAATTTCAAGCTGCGAGATTTTGCGGGTCACCTCGTCAAGTTCCTCAGGCACGCTGTCCATCTCGATGCGCAGCTTCGCTGCCGCCTCATCCACAAGGTCGATTGCCTTGTCGGGCAAGAAACGGTCACTGATGTAACGCTGGCTGAGCTGCACAGCGGCAATGATGGCGTCATCCTTGATGCGCACCTTGTGGTGATTCTCGTAGCGCTCCTTCAGTCCACGGAGGATGGCGATTGCGTTCTCCTCGTCGGGCTCATCGACCATGACAATCTGGAAACGTCGCTCCAGTGCCTTGTCTTTCTCGAAGTATTTCTGATACTCGTCGAGAGTGGTGGCACCAATAACCCGCAGGTCGCCGCGGGCAAGTGCCGGTTTCAGAATGTTGGCGGCATCCATGGCTCCCTCGCTTTTGCCAGCACCAACAAGCGTGTGAATCTCATCAATGAACAGAATAATCTCGCCGTCCGATTTAATGACTTCATTTACAACACTTTTTAAACGTTCCTCAAACTCACCTTTATATTTGGCTCCGGCAACCAGCGCACCCATGTCGAGAGAGTACAACTTCTTGGTTTTCAGATTCTCAGGTACATCGTTTTTTACAATACGATGGGCAATGCCTTCTGCAATCGCAGTTTTGCCAGTTCCAGGCTCGCCAATAAGAATTGGATTGTTCTTGGTACGTCGGCTCAGAATCTGCAAGATACGCCTAATCTCGTCATCGCGTCCAATCACAGGGTCGAGTTTACCGTTGGCCGCCTGCTCGTTGAGGTTGATGGCATATTTCGACAGCGCCATGTATGACTCTTCGGCCGATTGGCTGGTTACCTTTTCGCCCTTTGTTATGTCTTTTATGCAGCTGCTCACTGATTTCTCGCTCAGCCCTTGATCTTTCAATAGCTTGGTTATCTGATCGTAGACATCGAAAAACGCAATCCATAAGTGCTCAACCGACACAAATTGGTCGCCATTGCTGTTAGCGAGTTGCTGAGCCTTATTGAGCAATTTGCTCAGATCGGCCGACAGGTACAGCTCGCCGCCCGACACTTTGGGGTACGACTTAATAATATTGTCAACAATTGACATAAAAGTTGAGTCAGATATGTTATGCTTTTGCAGGATATATCGGCTTATGTCCTGTTCCTCGCTCAGCAGACTCTTGAGCAGGTGTCCCGTCTCAACAGCCTGATTGTTGTTCGACTGTGCAATGTTGAAGGCTTTCTCCAACACTTCTTGCACCTTGATTGTTAGGTTGTTTGTGTTAATCATAGCCTTTATGTTTTTAATTGTTATGGCCGCACCTTGTCAAATTGTTTACCAAGTGTGGTTTGCTCATGCTCATTTATGAATTTGTTTTCGTCTAAACGTTGATATATAATAAGTTACTTAAATTATGTGGTGTTGACAAATTGTCATTTGTTCATAAAAAACAGGCGTCAAAATGTCAAATCTCAATAATTGTTCTAATTGCAATCATTGTAATCTGTTGTTTTACAGATGGTTATAATAATTTAACGTAAAATAGTTGGTAAAAAAACGGCCAAAAGATGGCATTTTGTTCAAAAATGTATATTTTGCACCCCGAAATGAAAAAAAATGGCTAAGAAATACTCATTCGATATTGAACATCTTGAATACGTTGAGGACAGGAACTCCTTAGCTAAGTTTTGGAAACAGTGTCGGTGGCTGTTGCTCTCGGCCTTTGTGTTGGGCGTAGCATCGTGGGGTTTAACTTACTCGGGCGTTGTGCCGTCAATCAAGCATATCCGACTTCAGAATACAGCCGCAGCACTGAAAGCCGATTATAACCGTTTCGACTCAACATTGACAAAAGTGGAGTCATTCTTGTCTGCAATTCAGTACCGCGATGATAGTTGCTACCGCGTTGTGTCGCAGCTCGAGCCGTTGTCGGAGAACAAGCGCAAGGCCAGTTTCGGCGGCGTCAACCGGTACGAGTATCTTGAGGGATACTTCAACAGCGATCTTATGATTCATTATAATTATGAGTTTGACGTGCAGCTGAACCGCTTAAAGTTGCAGAAGCAGTCGTACGATGTACTGCTGCAGCGTGCCGAGATGTACGAGGATAGCTTGTTGTCGGTTCCGGCTATTATGCCATTGTCGCCAAGGTCGTACAGAATATCATCTACATTCGGGTGGCGAATCCATCCAATCAGTCATGACCACATACATCACGATGGCATTGATATGGCAACATCAGAGGGGCATTTGGTTTATGCAAGTGGAAAGGGAGTTGTGGAGTCGGCGTCGAAATCGAACGCTGGATATGGTAATCAAGTGGTTGTCAATCATGGTTTTGGATACAAAACACGTTATGCCCATCTTAGCAAAATAATGGTAAGAGCCGGCGATACCGTTACACGCGGCACAATTGTAGGCAAGGTGGGCAGCACAGGGCGCTCAACGGGTCCGCATTTGCACTACGAGGTGGTTCAGTCGGGCTCACGTCGGAATCCGAGTGACTATATGGTTAGCGATCAGGACGCAACCGAGTATCGTGAGATGATTGATATGTTCAGAGCCGAGTAAAAACATCATCGACACATTCCGCACAAAGAATTATTACAGCATTATTTTTTATGAAAAATAAGCAGGCAAAAATCTGTTGCCGAGCTCTTTTCTGATATACTTTTTTTTAGTTACTTGCATTAGTACTATTTAAATATTTATGAAATCGATATTACAATCATCGTTGCCATTGATGTGTGCCTTTATTCTGACAGCATCGTGTACTGGTAACAAGACGCGCAACAGCGAGTTGAATATGGTCATAGAGCCGTCGGCAGAGGCAGCCGATACCAGTAACAAAACAGTAAAATTCGGCAACACACTGTTCAGCCTGCCATCACCTTATCAGCTGTCGATTATTGTGCAAAAATCGGGTGCCAAGTTCGACGAGTCGCTGCTTAATCCGCGGCAGAACAATCAGAAGTACAACAGTACATATAAGAAATGTGTCAATATGGGCATTTATGGCGCTGACCTTGCATACGTCGAGATATACGAGCAGCCGCAGCTCATTATGAGCATTTTCCCGATAATAAAAGTATTGGCTAATGATTTGGACCTTATGTCGACCTTTACAAAAGAACTGGTTGATAGGGTAGAATGCAATATCGACAATCGCGACTCGCTCCTATATATATTATCAAACACATTCCGCGATGTTGACGTATTCTTGAAAGAGTGCCAGCGGCAACGCGAGGGTGCACTCATACTGGCAGGCGGTTGGGTTGAGTCGATGTACATTCTGACACAATTGGCCGCAACCACAAAATCGGATGAGTTGCGCAACAGGGTGGGTGAGAGCAAGCAGCCACTCGAGAATCTGATTAAAATTCTGTCTCCATTTTATGACGAGATGCCCGATGCAAAATCGCTTATCGACAATCTGATAAGTTTGTCGAACGATTATGATAACGTAATTCAACATTACACGTACAAAGTACCTGAAATAGACATTGAGTCGCATACAACAATTATCAAATCGGTGACTGAGGTTGTTGTGAGCGACGATGATTTGAAAAAAATTACACACAAGGTGCAAGCCATAAGACAAGCAGTGATTGATTAACCTAAAAAACGTACGGCAATGAGAATTCAAGAACGAATATTAAAGGTGGCAATCATGTCGGCAATGCTGATGCTGAACGTATCGGGTATCAAAGCGCAAGATTCGCCAATGCAGTTGTGCATGAAACACATATCGGAACCTTATGTGTCAGACGGACAATATTATACCGTGTTGCTCACTAATGAGGATATAGCCGAATTTTATGTAACATTTTACGGAGGAACAGTGTATCGGCTGGTGGGCTATTGCGGAACAGAGGCAGGCAATCTTGCGTTCAGTGTTTACGATCAAGAGCGGAATCTGCTTTTTACAAACCGTGATTTTGAAAATACTCCAAGTTGGGATTTTAAGTTCGACAATACCATTGATTGCATAATTGAGGCTGAAATAGACTCTAAAGAAATGACATCTGGTTTGGCAGTAATGCTTATTGGATTTAAACAATAACACAAACACATGAGTGAAAAGGTCTTAAAAGCGTTGATGCAATTATTTGCCATTATTGTTGGTCCGCGCACCAATAATAGAACAGGCAGGCAGATAATTGAAGCTTTCCTTTTCCAACAACTTAACGATAATGTCGTCAACGAGTACATGGAACTCTTCGACGGCTTTTATGCTCACTATCAGCGCAAGCAGTCAGACAACACTCACAATAAAGAGAAAAATTTAGCACTTAACTCAGTTAAAGTGCTGAAAATATGTACGCAGATAAACGAGGACCTCGATATCAGGCAGAAAATGATTGTGCTCATACGCCTGCTCGAGTTCATTAAAGCAGGTGACGAGGAATCGCCTCAGGAGTTCGAGTTTGTGCAGGCCGTGTCGGAGATATTCTTTTTCTCGGCCGAGAATTTCAAGCTGCTCAATGATTTTGTGATGTCGGAGAAAGAGCAAATTCCGGTGTCGCCGCGATTCTTACTCATCGATGGCAACAAATCGTCAGAAACGGCCGACATCAGGCACTTCTGCCATGAGTCGTTCGACGATGTATTGTGGGTGCTCTATTTTGAGCCGTCAAATATGTATCTGGTGCGCAAGTTCGGAGATCACGAGCTGTATCTTAACGGGCAGAATGTGGTGCCTGGCAATGTATACGTGCTAAATCAGGGCTCATCGTTGCGCGATGCCAAAATGAAGCCCATCTACTACTCCGATATAGTGAACTTCTATTTTGCCGATGAGCTGACGAATAAGATTCAGTTTGTTGTCAAAGATGTTGAGTACTACTTTAAGGGCGGTGTCAAAGGTCTGAATCCGATCAATATGGTACAGGAGTCGGGGAGTCTTGTTGGCATCATGGGTGCAAGCGGTTCCGGAAAAACAACATTGCTGAACGTACTCAACGGCAGCACACGGCCATCGTCGGGAACCGTAACCATCAACGGCATCGACATTTATGACGAAAAGGAGAAAGTTGACGGTCTGATTGGATTTGTCTCGCAGGACGATTTGTTGATAGAGGAACTTACTGTATATCAGAATCTTTTCTATAATGCAAAGCTGTGTTTCGACGACCTGACCGATTTTCAGATCAATTGCAAAGTACTCAAAGTGCTGAAGAGCCTCGGTCTGTTCGATATAAAAGATATGATTGTGGGTAGCCCGCTGAATAAGAAGATAAGCGGCGGGCAGCGCAAGCGCCTGAACATCGCGCTCGAACTGATCAGAGAACCAGCTATTCTGTTCCTCGACGAGCCTACATCGGGATTGTCGTCGCGCGATTCCGAAAAAATCATGGATATACTTAAAGAGTTGACACTCAGAGGTAAACTGGTTTTTACGGTTATTCATCAGCCATCGTCCGATATCTTCAAAATGTTCGACAATCTGTATATCCTCGACAAAGGCGGTTATTTGATTTATGATGGTAATCCAATTGTCTCGATCATATATTTTAAGAGAAAAGTCCATCAGGCCAATTGGAACGAGAGCGAGTGCCATACATGCGGAAATGTCAATCCAGAGCAGATATTCAATATTGTTGAATCGCAGATGATTGACGAGTACGGCAATCTGGTGCCCGAGCGCCGCGTGCCGCCCGAGGAGTGGTACCGCTATTTTGTCGAATCGCACAAAAACAGCATGGAACTTGAGCAGCGTTACGACGAACTGAAGTCGCTGATGAGCGACATGCCCGACGTGAAGGTCTATGCTGGCGCGAAAGCCCTTGACGAGATCGTC
>CALAVD010000024.1 GCA_937892085.1 uncultured Prevotellaceae bacterium | reverse complement strand
GACCACGACTACAAGGAGTTGACTAAGGAAATCGTTGACGATTACCGCAACAGCGGCGGCTTCGACATGATTGGCTCGGGTCGCACCAAGCTTGAGAAACAAGAGCAGTTTGAGAAAGGCTTGGAGATTATAAAAGAACTCGACATCAAGGCTATCGTGATTATTGGTGGTGACGACAGCAATACCAATGCTGCTATTCTTGCCGAGTATTACAAAGCCAAGAACGTGCCCGTTCAGGTGATAGGCGTGCCCAAGACAATCGACGGCGACCTCAAGAACGAGAAGGTGGAGATTTCCTTTGGCTTCGACACTGCTACCAAGCTTTACAGCGAGCTCATCGGTAACGTGGAGCGCGACTGCAACAGTGCCAAGAAGTATTGGCACTTCATCAAGCTCATGGGCCGCTCGGCTTCGCATATCGCTCTCGAGTGCGCATTGCAGACTCAGCCCAACTACTGCGTGATTGGTGAGGAAGTGGCTGCTAAGGGTATGTACCTCGACGATGTGGTTAACGACATCGCTCGCGTGGTGGCAGCACGTGCCGCTAAGGGCAAGAACTATGGCACAGTGCTCATCCCCGAGGGCCTCGTGGAGTTTATGCCTGCCATGCGCAAGCTTATCGACGAGCTCAACGACATCCTCGCCGAGAACCCCAACTTCTCGAAGCTGCACCTCGACGAGCAGCGCGAGTTTGTGCTCTCGAAGCTCAGTCCTGAGAACAAGCAGCGCTTTGAGACTCTGCCACCCACAGTGGCACGTCAGCTCACTCTCGACCGTGACCCTCACGGCAACGTGCAGCTCTCGCTCATCGAGACCGAGAAGCTGCTCAGCGAGATGGTAGCAAAGAAGCTCCAGAAGATGAAGGACGAAGGCCGCTTTGTGGGCAAGTTCAAGACTCAGCACCACTTCTTCGGCTACGAAGGTCGCTGCGCCGACCCATCGAACTTTGATGCTGACTACTGCTATGCTCTTGGTTTCAATGCCACGATGCTCATCAACGCCGGAGCTACCGGCTACATGTCGGCCATCCGTCATCTTGCCAAGCCCGCCACCGAGTGGGAGGCTGGTGGCATCCCCATCACCATGATGATGAACATGGAGCACCGCAACGGCAAGCAGAAGCCGGTTATCAAGAAGGCGCTCGTTGACCTCAAGGGTAAGCCTTTCAAGGTGTTCTCCAATAGCCGTGAGCTTTGGGCAAAGGAGACTTGCTACATCTATCCAGGTCCTATCCAGTACTTTGGTTCACCTGAGATGTGCGACCAGACTTCCTGCACCCTTTACTACGAGCAAGGCGGAAAGTAAAAGTAGCTTTTTGACCAAAAAGGTGCAAGCCGAAACCTGCGATGTGTTTTGACACAGGTGAGGCGCACTCAATTGTGCATAGTGCATTATGCATTTTATAAAAACCCTTTTTTACAGCTTGCAAAAATCCCTGACGAGAAATCGTTGGGGATTTTTCTTGTAAAACTCTTGTGGTTTATAAATTATTGACTATCTTTGCAATTAAAAAGAAGATAAAAGTATGCCAGAGATTACAGTCACTCATGCTGAATATGAAAAAGAATACACCTTGCGCATTACTTTCAGCAATGGCGAGGTGCGTCTTGTTGATTTCACACCGCTTATGCAAAAGGGTATATGCAGAAAATTACAGGACTTAGATTATTTTAAGTCATTTACACTCGACCCTTTTACTGTTGATTGGAATAATGAGATAGGGTTTGCTCCTGAATATCTCTATGAGCGCAGTGTAAAGGCGTAATCAGGCGCAGCTTCATTGTGCATAAATATATTCCGAGGTTAGATAAATTAGGCTGCACCTCGGCAAAGTTCAAGCAAGCTTGACTCTGAACTCGGTTTGCACTAATTTTGCGAGGCTTTTTGACACCGAGAGGTGCAACTTTTTGAAGAAATCCTGCCCTCATGGCTCACTCGCAACCTGCCTCAATCTTTGTGTTACTTATGTGAGCTTATGTTCCTTATGTCTAATAAAGTGTGATTTATGTTTCTTATGTCCAAAAAGTGTCCGCCGTGAAGGTTTTAATGTGAGCACCACAGGGGCAGTGGTCACCATGGGCTGGTTGAAGTGGCAAGGCGCAAGTTTCTCCTTCATCGCCTTGTCGCGCGTCACCACCACGCTATAGAGCTGCATGCCGCCTGTAGTGGGAGCATGGCTTGCCGCCTCAATCATCTCGTTAAGAGCACTATCGTTGATGTCACGGTTGGTATAATCGCGCACTGTGGCACGGCTGAAGAAATATTTTAGGTCCATGAGTGAAGAATTTTTTTGATAAGTTACTACCTTTTTGTTTAGGAATAATAGTAAAAGAATGAACTATTTTGTATATTTGCAACTGCAAAAAAACAAGATAAGTTCCACCTTAATAGATATATCGCAATGACAGTGAGAGTGAACGATTGCCGCATCAGGATATTTCGAGGTGCTACGGTTGGCGACGTGCTGCTGCGCTATGCCGTGCGTAATGGTCTGGAACTTAGCCTTGTGCCCACTATGCAGGTCACTGACAAGTGGGGTCACACTCTTGACCATGCAGCACCACTAAAAGAAAAGCAAATTATAAAAATAAACCTATAAGATTATGAAAAAGATTTTTTTGTCAATAACGAGTGTTATAGTGTTGTCACTGATGAGTGTCGCTCATGGTGAGACAGTGAGAATTTTGTCAACCAACGACATGCACGCCGCCATTGAGAAGATGCCTAAACTGGCAGCTATAGTTGATAGTCTGCGTGCCATCGACCCTGGTCTGCTTGTGCTCTCGGCGGGAGACTTCCGCACTGGCAACCCCTACAACGACCTCTATGAACCCGTGTCTTACCCCATGATAGCGTTTATGAACTTCATAGGCTTCGACGCCTCGGCGTTGGGAAACCATGAGTACGACTCGAAGGTTGATGGCTTGGCGAAGATGACAGCCTTGTCCAACTTCCGTTACCTTGCCGCAAATATCACATGCCCGGAAGAAACCGGAATTAAAGTAGTGCCTTATCAGGTGTTTGACGTGAACGGCGTGAAAGTGGGCGTTCTGGGCATCACCCAAGTGGGCACTTTAGGTATCCCTGACACTCATCCCGACAATGTGAAGGGCTTATCGTTCCAACTGCCCGAGGAAGTGATACCGCAATATAAGTGGCTCACCGAGCAGTGCGATGTGAATGTTCTGCTCACCCACATTGGCTATGAGAACGATGTGGAGTTAGCTGGCAAGTTTCCTTACTATGACATGATAGTTAGCAGCCACACCCACACCCAGCTTGAGGGCGGCGAGGTGCACAATGGCGTGCTCATAACCCAAAACGGCTATCAGTTGCCGCGTGTCACCCTCACCACACTTGAGGTAGAGGATGGCAAAGTGGTATCAAAGAAAGCCGAAAACATATTCCTCGACACATTCGGTGGGCACAACGAGGTTGCCGATGCTATGCTTGCTCACTTCAAGAGCAGTCCCGAGATGGAGCGTGAGATAGGTCGCTTTGTCACCGACATCACCACCTACGACGCTCTGGGCGTGATGATGTGCGACGCTTGGCGCGAGGAGCTTGGCTGCGACATCGCCATCGAGAACTACGGCGGAGTGCGCTACGACGTGTTCCCTGCCGGTCCCATCACGGTTAAAGACATTCTCAATCTTGACCCATTCATGAACACCGCGGTGGTGATGAGCCTCACCGGCAAGGAACTGAGCGACATGCTCATAGCCTGCTTCAAGGCCGACCGCAACCGTTTCCCCATCACCAGCGGCTGCACGGCGACTGTCACCTACACCGATGTGTCGAAGACCAAAATCAAGAAACTCGAGCTCTTTACTCCTGACGGTAAAAAACTCGACATGAAAAAGAAATATCGCGTGATGACCAACAACTATGTGGCATCAATCGCCGACTCCCCACGCCAGGATCAAGGCGTGCGTGGCACTGCCACCACCAGCAGCATTATAATCGGCTGGCTTGAGAAGAAGGGTGCTATCGACTACAGTGGCCGCCGGAGTTTCACCGAGAAGTGGTGATGTATTCAATTTTCAGTTAGAAACTTGAAGTTTAGTGGCTATTGTGCTTTGCGCAAGATTATTGGTTAGAGGTTGTTGGCTATAGGTCAGCAACTATGAACTATTAACTGTGAACATCACTCTTGTTTTAGGTTGTTAATAACTTTTGCCTGTAAAGTTATTAACAACTGTTTTTTTAAATCATTATTGTGATTAATTTTGCACGTCAATTGCAAAAATGAGATTAAGTGAGTCAAAGCTGAGCTTGCTCGATGCTTTGCGAGCGTGAGCATTTTATCTAAATAAAAAACTAAAAACAAAACAACGAGTTATAAAAGCGAGAGAAAACAACAAGTGACAACAACGGTTGCTAAAATACAATTGTCTTGTCAACTTGTTTGCTTGTCAACTCGTTTACTATTAAAAGAATACAGTGGAAAAGAAAACTTACACCTACGACGAGGCATATCATGCTACGTTGGAATACTTTAAAGGCGATGAGCTGGCTGCCAGGGTCTGGGCAACGAAATATGCCCTGAAAGATTCGTTCGGGCATCTCTATGAGCAGACTCCCGACGATATGCACCACCGCATCGCAAGCGAGTTGGCGAGAATTGAAAAGAAGTACCCTAACCCCATGAGCGAGCAGCAGATTTTTGACCTGCTCAAGAACTTCCGTTACATCGTGCCCCAGGGAAGTCCCATGGCTGGAATAGGCAACAATTTCCAGGTGGGTTCGTTGAGCAACTGCTTCGTTATTGGTCTTGACGGACAGCCCGATTCCTACGGCGGCATCATCAAGATTGACGAGGAACAGGTGCAGCTCATGAAGCGCCGTGGCGGAGTGGGGCACGACTTGTCGCACATCCGTCCGCTGGGCTCGCCGGTAAAGAACTCGGCATTGACATCTACTGGACTGGTGCCTTTCATGGAGCGTTA
>CALAVD010000023.1 GCA_937892085.1 uncultured Prevotellaceae bacterium | reverse complement strand
TTGAATCAGCACAAAATGCCACTTTTTAAAGTGGACTCATATCTATAACTTCTTAAAACTTAACACTGCTAATTGAGAACCTTAATTGTCATAACCGGTCCCACCGGGGTGGGAAAGACGGCGGCAGCCATTGAGGTGGCGCGGCACTTGGGCTGTGACATCATCAATGCCGACTCGCGGCAGGTGTTCCGTGGAATACCCATAGGCACCGCTGCTCCCACACCCGAGGAGCAGGATCTTGTGCGCCATCATTTTGTGCAGTTCAAGGAGCTTGATGAGTATTACAGCGCGGCACAGTTCGAGACCGACGTCATGGCTTTGCTGCCATCGCTGTGGCGGCAGGGCGACTATGCCGTGATGTGCGGCGGCTCAATGATGTATGTCGATGCCGTGTGCAAGGGCATTGCCCCGATTCCCGACATCAGCGACGAGGTGCGCCATGCCGTCAAGCAAGAGTGGCAGGAGCATGGCATGGAGCCGTTGCTTGCCGAATTGCAGCGCCTTGACCCTGCCTACTATGAGCAAGTCGATAAGCAGAACCCCATGCGAGTGATTCACGCCGTTGAGGTGTGTCGCCAGGCAGGTGTCCCCTACTCCTCGCTGCGCACCGGGCAAGCCAAGCCTCGACCCTTCAACATCATCAAGATAGGGCTCAACATAGAGCGTGAGCTGCTCTTCGACCGCATCAACCGCCGTGTCGATGCCATGATAGAGCAAGGACTGGAAGCCGAGGCGCGCAGCGTCTATCATCTGCGACATCTCAACTCGCTCAACACTGTGGGCTACAAGGAGATGTTTGCCCTCTTCGACGGCATTATGGACCGCCACACCGCCATCGAGCGCATCAAGAAGAACACACGCGTCTATGCCAAGAAGCAGCTCACCTGGTACCAGCGCGACACCGCCATCACCTGGTGCACCCCCAAAGAGTGCCTACACACAGTAAAACAATACTAAAACAGCCAAAAATCCAAAAAAGTTATGATTTTTGTGGAATCAATTCCATAAATTTAATGACTTTTTTGGATTATATAAAAAAACATACTACCTTTGCGGCATGATAAATCGTATTTTAGAAAATAATATTGCCCATCGTCTGAACAAAGGTAAAGCGATAATCGTGATGGGAGCAAGGCAGGTCGGCAAAACAACTCTGCTTAATAAGCTATTTGAATCGCAACAAAACAACATCTTCTGGCTCAATGGTGACAATAGTGACACTTTAGCTCTATTCGATAACTTCAATGCCTCACGATTTAAAGCATTGATTGGCAACACAAAAACTTTAATTATCGATGAAGCCCAAAGAATTAGTGACATCGGTATTAAATTAAAACAAATCATAGACCAAATACCCGACCTGCAGGTTGTAGCAACGGGAAGCTCGTCGTTTGACCTTGCAAACAAGATTAATGAGCCCTTGACAGGACGCAAGTGGGAATACACACTATTTCCATTATCATTTAATGAATTAGCACAACATACCAATATTCTTGAAGAAAAACGTTTGCTTCATCATCGACTCATTTATGGGAGCTATCCTGATGTGATTAACAATTTAGGGGATGAGCAGAAAGCATTAACCGAGATAACCAATAGTTATCTCTACAAAGACATTATGGACTACGAAGGCATTCACAAAGCTGATAAATTAGTCAATCTTATTCAAGCACTTGCCTATCAAATTGGCTCAGAAGTATCACTCACCGAATTAGCACAACTTATTGGATTAGACGTTAAAACAGTAGATAAATATATCACAATCCTTGAGCAAGCTTACATTATTTTCAGATTACGGTCTTTCAACCGAAATATGCGTAATGAACTAAAAAACAGTCGCAAGATTTACTTCTATGATAATGGCATCAGGAATGCAGTAATTCGCAATTTTGCTCCAGCCGAAATGCGTGGTGATATTGGATCTCTGTTTGAGAACCATTTCATCTCTGAAAGGATAAAGCAAAAAGAATATACTGATGACTATTCACTATCTTGGTTCTGGAGAACAAAATCCCAACAAGAAATCGACTATATCGAGGAAAAAGATGGCAAAATTAAAGCCTTTGAAATAAAATGGAATCCTAAAAATAAAGCCGTATTGTCTCAAACATTTTGTAAGGCATATCAAAATTACCGATTCGTGGTCGTTAATCCCGACAATATTGAGGATTTTGTGATGTGAGTGCTATTCCTTTTTTATACGTATTTGTCTGTAGAAGAAACAACGAATCAACAACCTCCGATACCTTCCGTGCCATTGCCGCAATTGTTGTGATGTTAGGGCATATTGAATTATGCAAAAATCAAACACGTTTTGCAAATTTTCAAGAATCGCGTGTATAAATGATGTGAAAAATTTTTAAGAATCGTGTATATTTGCTTGTGAGAAATTTTAAGAATCGTGCATGAAACGAAAGATTTATGATAGACTATTAGAATGGAAACGTGATTCGCAAGGCAAAACGGCATTGCTTGTCGAAGGAGCAAGGCGTGTTGGGAAAAGTTATATCGTCAATGAATTTGCCAAATGTGAATATGCAGCCCACGTCATTATAGATTTTTCGCATTGCGAGGTTCAAGTCAAAAATATGTTCACTGATTACGCAACTGATTTGGATGCCCTTTTTTCGCATTTGTCGCTATATTATCGCACCAAATTCATTGAGCGTGACACTCTTTTCGTTTTCGACGAGATTCAGACGTTTCCATCCGCGCGGGAGTTAATCAAACACCTTGTGGCCGACGGGCGTTACGATTACATTGAAACAGGCTCGCTCATATCAATTCGCAAAAATGTGAAAGACATTCTCATTCCCTCGGAAGAGGAACACCTGAAGATGTATCCTATGGATTTTGAGGAGTTCATGTGGGCGATGGGCGACGATATGCTTATGCCATACATCAGAGAGCGCTTCGAAGCGAAAAAGCCAATGAAGGAATTCCACCGCAGAGCCATGGACTATTTCCGTCAGTACCTCATCATCGGAGGCATGCCCCAGGCCGTGC
>CALAVD010000022.1 GCA_937892085.1 uncultured Prevotellaceae bacterium | reverse complement strand
GAAACTGAAATATGAATCATAATATTCTACTATTCTACTATTCTACTATTCTACTATTGAAAAAAGAAAGGGAGCCGAAACGCTCGCAAGGGAGTAGGCACGGACAAATATAATGAGTTGATATGGCAAATTTTTGTTTTACGAAGATGCAATCGAGGGCAAGAAAGATGTGCTCGAGAAGATTGCTAACGTGATTAACAATGGCGATGGTGTGATAACCGGCGCCGCCCCCACAGCCATTTACAATATTCTCCTTGGCAACTGATAATTTTTAAAGAGTCACGTTATCATGCACTGAGATGGGTGAACCGTCGCGGTGCTTGATTTTTATAAGCACAGTTCATATTCTCTGTCGTTTTTAATCAGAATCGCTCTTCTAAATACCGATTTGGGGTAAGAAATGCACTACAATAGTGCATTTCTTGGATTTTTTTGCACAACTATAGTGCAAAATGTGTATCTTTGTGGCTGAAAACATAAATAACAGAACTATGGATATTACACTTACAGCCTATATGGAAGGGCTATTGCAACAGTTGGAATCTACGTTCCATCGTTACATGTACGATAAGATAAGTTGGCAATCCCGTATGTTTGGACTTGTGGGACCGCGAGGAGTGGGCAAATCGACCATGATACTGCAATATATCAAAGAGCATCGTGGCGACAACCGCATGTTTTATGTCTCGTCCGACCACATTTATTTCACTACACACACTTTGGTGGACTTGGCTGATGAGTTTGCACGTGAGGGTGGTGGTCATATTTTTATAGACGAAATTCACAAGTATGCCAATTGGTCACGCGAACTGAAACAAATTTATGACACCCACCCCGATGTCAAGGTTGGTTTTACCGGGTCGTCGGTTCTTGACATCTATAAGGGGCAAGCCGACCTGAGCCGGCGAGCTCCCATTTTTATGATGCAGGGTCTGTCGTTTCGTGAATACTTGAGTCTGTTTCATGGGATAGAGGTGCCTGTTTATGAGCTAAGTGAAATATTGGCACATCGTGCGACCCTATCTACAATAAGTCATCCTCTACCTCTGTTTCACGACTATCTCAAGCGCGGCTATTATCCGTTTTCGGGCGAGAATGACTTTGAGTTACGGCTTCGCCAGGTCATCAACCAAACGATGGAAGTGGACATTCCACAGTATGCCAATATGACGGCATCAACGGGTCGAAAGCTGAAAAAGCTATTAGCGGTCGTTGCCCGTAGCGTGCCATTCAAACCCGTCATGGAAACCATTGCGACTGTCGTTGGGGTGAGTCGCAATGTGTTACCCGACTATTTCCTCTACATGGAACAAGCGGGCATGATAGGTCAGTTGCGCGATGACACTGGTGGCATTAGGGGTGTAGGCAAGGTGGAAAAGGTGTATCTCGACAACCCCAACTTGGCCTACTTGCTTGGAGCCAACGACACCGACATCGGCAACGTGCGTGAAACGTTTTTCTATAACCAAATGCGTGTGACAACCGATGTTGTAAGTTCACGTGTCAGTGATTTTGAGATTGACGGCAAGACGTTTGAGGTGGGAGGTCGCAACAAGGGAAAGAAGCAAATCATGGACATAGCCGAGGGCTATGTGGTTAAGGATGATATCGAATTCGGTTCAGGCAACATTATACCGCTGTGGGCATTTGGCTTGACGTATTGATGCTGGGCTGAGCATGCGGATGAAGCGAGCGGCTGAAGCGCGCTTAAGCCCTACATTTGGCTCGTTTACTTGTTTACTTGTTAGCTTGTTTACTTAAAAGCCTTTGCCTGAAAAAAGTTGACTCTGCATCATAAGGAGGAAATAAAACTTGACAGCTATTTGGTGATGTGAGGATTAATGTGTACCTTTGTGCATAAAATTATTTCAAATCACATCAATGGACGAGGATTTATCGGCATCGGGATTTAACGAGGAGGCACTTGAGGAGGTGAGCTCGCGCTTCACTAATGTGGAGATGCTGGGCACTCACGGGCACAACGTGCTGGCACGTGCCAAGCGCTATGGGCGCTGGTTCCTACTCAAGGGGCTGGCACCCGAAATTGCTCACGAGGAGCTTTACCGGCAGATGCTGAACAAGGAACTCGACATCATGATGCGGCTGCAGCACCCTGGCGTGGTGCAGGCGATAGCGATGGAAAAGGTAGAGCCTCTTGGCGACTGCATCGTGATGGAATGGGTGGAGGGCACGACGCTCAAGGCATGGCTCAAGGGCGAGACCGATGTAGAGGAGCGCCGCAACGTGGCGAGCCAGCTGCTCGACGCTGTGGGTCACATCCATGCTCACGGCATAGCGCACCGCGACCTCAAGCCGAGCAACATCATGATAACGAGCAATGGCAGGAATGTGAAAATCATCGACTTTGGGCTTGCCGACACCGATGTGCATGCCATCTTGAAGCAGCCTGCCGGTACTGAGCAATATATGGCTCCCGAGCAGGCCTCTACGAGCCACCCCGACGTGCGCAACGACATCTACTCACTGGGACTGGTGCTGCGTGACATGGAGCTGGGCAAGCACTACAAGGCACCCATCGCACGCTGCCTGATGCCCATCGCCGAGCGCTACCAGAGCGTTGATGAGATGAAGACCGACCTGCAACGCCGTGCCTCGCGCCGCCGCACTACTGCCATTGCCGCTGCTGCATTAGGCATGGCAGCCATCCTCGCCACAACCGCCATCCTCGCCATTCACTTTAACGGCAATGACCCAAACAAGATATTTGTGAAGGACAACCAAGCTCGCCAACAGGTCGATTCGCTGCGCTACGCACTGAGCAGCACCACCCAGCAAATGACCTCGAACCAGCTTCAGAGCCAACTAAGCCAAGACAGTCTGCGCCGTCACTTAGGAGGTCTTAACGACACCATCACTCAGCTCAACATCGCCAACACTCAGCTGCGCAACGCCCAAAAAGAGTTAGATGAGCGTGAGCGCAAAGTAGATGAAGCCATTGATGAAGGGCTGAGAATTATCGACGCGACCAATGCCGCCACCCACGTCAAGGAGCATGTCGATACAGTGAGCGACCCAAAATATGTGTGGATTGACTGGCACTTTCAATCTCTTCAGGGCGAGAGGAAGATACCTGAATACATGAACAGCATTCGCAACCGCTTTACCAGCAAGGAACTAGCCCAGATAGAGTATGCCCTCAAGGAACACTGCAGCAATTACGAAAGCAATATACGCATGAAGCTAGAAAAAGTGGGGTTATTAATTGATCTTTCTTTTAATTAGTAGCCTTAGTGCGTCGCAAGGCTTCAATTTCAATTAACAGCTGCCGCTCCTTCTCTTGAGTTCGCCTCAACTCACTCTCCAGATTATTGATTTGTACATCTATCTCATCTAATTGCAGTTCGGTGCCATCGGGCATGTGCGACTGAATGACTTTAAATTCCTTCCAACCAGGCGCTTTGCGATAAACTTCCTCACACCCTTCGGGCACCACAATGATGGTTGAGAGGGTGTGGTAAGGCTCAATCACTTCATTCCAGCTACATCCATAGAAGAGATGATTGCTCTCGAGAGTTGGCGGCTCCTTTCTGCCAATCTTGATTACCTTTAGGTTTGGACAATCAAGAAGAGCACCTTTCAGAAACTTACCTGGCATACTTCCCATTTCAAGCATGGCAAGGTTGCCACATCCCCTAAACGCCCCCGGTCCAATCTCAACCACAGGATAACTGCGTCCATACCAGGTGACTGTGTCGGGTATTCTTGCCTCGGTAATTGTCATGTCGAGACAGGTGTCGAGGGTGAGATGCGGCGCGTCCCAGTTGCTATAAAGAAAAATTCCCTGCGTGATGCGGGCTATACGCCCTTCGGCAGCACAATAAAAGGTGATTGCCGCCAGCGTAAGCATCACAAGCACAATTATGTGTCTTGATTTATTCATCGCCTTGCAGTTCGGTTTTAAGGTAGTGTGCAGTAATCGACGAGGTGCTCTGTGCCACTTGCTCGGGAGAGCCTGTGGCTACCACCTCTCCCCCATTGCGTCCTCCGTCGGGGCCGAGGTCGATGATGTAGTCGGCACATTTTATCACATCCATGTTGTGTTCAATGACAATTACGGTGTTGCCCTTAGCGACAAGTCGGTTGAGCACACCGAGCAAGATTTTGATGTCCTCAAAATGAAGTCCAGTAGTAGGTTCGTCGAGTATGTACAAGGTTTTTCCTGTGTCTTTTTTCGATAATTCTGCCGCCAGTTTTGCCCTTTGTGCCTCGCCGCCACTCAATGTAGTCGACGGTTGTCCGAGTTTGACATAACCAAGCCCCACCATCTGTAGCGACTTTATTTTCTGCAATATTTTAGGTTGATTGTCGAAAAATTCAACAGCCTGATTGATAGTCATATCGAGCACATCGGATATTGATTTGCCCTTATAGCGTACCTCCAGTGTCTCGCGATTGTAACGATGTCCGCCACACTCGCTGCACGGAACCATTACATCGGGCATAAAATTCATTTCAATTGTCTGAACTCCAGCACCTTTGCACGTCTCACACCGGCCACCTTTGACATTGAACGAGAACCGGCCTGCCTTGTAGCCGCGAATCTGAGCCTCGGGCAATTTCTCAAAGAGCGAACGGATATCGGAGAAAACGCCGGTATAGGTTGCCGGATTTGAGCGCGGCGTGCGCCCGAGCGGCTCTTGATTCACCTCAATCACCTTGTCGATATTTCCGATGCCCTCTATCGACTCGAAAGGCAGCGGTTCCTGCATTGAGCGGTAGAAATGGTGATTCAAGATTGGGTGTAGCGTCTCGCTGATGAGCGACGATTTTCCGCTTCCCGACACGCCTGTTATGCAGATAAACTTGCCAAGAGGCAGTGTAAGTGTTACATTCTTAAGATTATGGCCAGTTGCGTTGTGTAGCACTATCGAAAGGCCGTTACCCTTGCGCC
>CALAVD010000021.1 GCA_937892085.1 uncultured Prevotellaceae bacterium | reverse complement strand
GGAGTTCAGACGTGTGCTCTTCCGATCTAATAGAGTAATAGAAGAGTGGAAGAGTGGAAGAGTGGAAGAGTGGAAGAGTGGAAGAGTGGAGTAGTTGGATAGTTTCAGTGCAAACGAGGTACTTGGCAAGTTTTCACCTCAAATCCACCACTTCGGTGCCAGCGGGCACTTGGCTTTTGTCGAACTCGAAAGTGCTGGCATTGACGCTGGCGTTCTTGTTGTAGTTGCTGATGGTGATAGTTGCCTTGCTGCCGTTGGTCTGCACTATCTCGGCTTTGCTGATGAGCCAGGTGGAGGTTGAGACCGTCACGAGCAGGTGCTTCACGTTGCTCTTTTTCTTGGGCGTGAAGCGCAATGTGTAGGTGCCGTTGCCCTTGCCGCCTTTAGAGACGATGTAGGCACTCTTGAAGTTCTGTGCCACGCTGTAGGGGTTTGTCATCTGCAAATCGGCGGCGGCAGGTGTGGTGATGTTCACCTCGTCGGTAGCTGTAGAATAGCTCCACATTGTGCTGCCGTTGTACCAGCACTTCACGTCATTGGCAAGTAGCCTGAACTTCTTGCCGCTCATCACTAATGTGCCTCTTGAATTGCCCTGCGACGATGTCATCACATAGTTAGCACTGATGGCGTTGCTCGATTTCATCGCCCCCAGCACCTTGTCAACCACACTCGATGGCGACTGCGCACTGGCAGTGACCATCACCATTAATGATAATATCAATAAAACAGTTTTTCTCATTTTCGTCATTTTTTTCTTACTATGACAACATAATGCAATAGTGGTTTAATTTCCCAATAGTTGGTCAAGGTCCATGGGATCCATCAGCACCTTGCGAGGCTTGCCGCCACTTGCAGGTCCCACGATACCAGCTGCCTCAAGCTGATCCATGATGCGGCCAGCACGGTTATAACCGATGTTGTAGCTGCGCTGCAGCGACGAGGTAGAAGCCATGTCCTTCTGCACCACTAATCGGGCGATTTCCTCAAAGAGCGGGTCGCGGTCGAAAGCTCCGCCACCACCACTCGAGCCACCGGCATCATATCCGCCACCAGTGTCGCCCTCATAGTCGGGCAAGATGTAAGGCTGCTCGTGGCTCACCTCAGTGTCGGCATCCTCTTGCTCCTTAATGTAGTAGCAGATGTTCACAATCTCGGGAGTATCGATAAATGGGCATTGCAGACGAGTAATCTCGCCGTTGGCAGAGAACAGCATATCGCCACGGCCAATGAGCTGCTGAGCACCCGGGCGGTCGAGAATGATGCGACTGTCAACCAACTGCGACACGCGGAAGGCGATGCGGCCAGGGAAGTTCGCCTTGATAAGACCGGTAATGACATTCGACGAGGGGCGCTGAGTGGCGATAATCATGTGGATGCCCACGGCACGCGCCTTCTGGGCGATGCGCACGATGGGTGTCTCCACCTCCTTGCCGGCAGTCATAATCAAGTCGCTGAACTCATCCACAATCACCACGATGTAAGGCATATACTGATAGAACTCACCCTTCTCATTCATCTTGTGACGCAGTTCCTTGCGCCAGCGACGGTTGTAGTCCTCAAGTTTGCGCTCTCCCACTTCCTCAAGCACGAGATAGCGATTTTCCATCTCCTGCACCAGCGAGTTGAGAGTCTGCACCACCTTGGCAGTGTCGGTGATGATAGCTTTGTCCTCACCTTCCACCTTAGCGAAGAAGTATTTCTCAAGCGAAGCATAGAGGCTGAACTCCACCTTCTTGGGATCGACGAGCACAAATTTCAACTCGCTCGGTCCTTTCTTGTAGAGCAGCGAGGCGATGATAGCATTTAGTCCCACCGATTTACCTTGACCAGTAGCACCTGCCACCAGCAAGTGAGGCATCTTGGTGAGGTCGGCGACAAACACATCGTTGCTCACCGTGCTACCAAGCACAGATCGGAAGAGCGTCGTGTAGGGAAAGAGTGTAGATCTCGGTGGTCGCC
>CALAVD010000020.1 GCA_937892085.1 uncultured Prevotellaceae bacterium | reverse complement strand
TTCGTTGAAATTAGTTTAATTCGTGTGCTTTTATTTTTTAAAGTGGACTCATTTACTTAATCCATTTCAGGATTTCCTTGAAGGAGCGTTTCTTGCCGTAGAGGAGGATGCCGGTGCGGTAGATGCGCGCCGATAGCCAGATGCAGGCAAGGGCGGTAGCGAAGAGCAGCACGATGCTCAGCAACAGCTGCCACCAGGGCACGTCGAAGGGCAGGCGCACCATCATCACCACGGGCGAGGTGAACGGGATTATAGAGCACCACACCGCCATAGGACCGTTGGGATTGCTCATGCAGCCAATGCCGGCGTAGAGGGCAACCATCATAATGAGGATGATGGGCATGGTGAACTGCGAACTGTCGCTCGCCTGATCTACTGCCGAGCCAAAGCCCGCAAACAGCGATGCATAAAGCAGATATCCACCAATGAAGTAGAGGACGAAGTTGCCCAGCAGCGAGAACCAGTTGATGCCTGTGAGAGCCGACATCAGACTTGCCACAGTACTCTCAGCCTCAGGGGCGTTAACACCCATCGCCATGGCATCGGCCGAGGACACAGAGCCAGTGCTCACCCCCAGCACACCGAGCACACCCGTAGCAATGCCCAAAAGCACTACCCAAATGGCAAATTGTGTGAGTCCCACAAGTCCCACTCCAATGATTTTTCCCATCATCAGCTCCATAGGACGGCAGCTGCTCACTATCACCTCAACGATGCGGTTAGTTTTCTCCTCAACCACACTGTTCATAATCATAGCTCCGTAGGAGAGGACAAACGTGTAGGTCAAAAACGCTAACACAATGCCTATTACAGCAGCGATAGTGGTGCTATTCTCTTGTTCCTCGCCTTTCTCGTTCCATTTCTTTGACTTGATAACAGCGCTCACCTGCGACTTCTCGATTTTCTCGGCAAGGTCGGGGTCTTGGAACGAAGCAACCTTCGCCTTGCTGAGGGTATCGGTGAGGCACTGCTCAAGATAGGTCATGGTGCTTTCATCAAGAGTCTTCTCACTGAAGAGGTCCACCTGCTGACTCTCAAGGACATCGGCAGGGATTACCATTATCGCATCCACCCTACCCGACGCTTTCTTGTAGATGTCGTAGGCCTTGTCCATCGAGTCGCCCGACATCAGCTCAAAGCGGTAGCGGTCACTATCTTTGAATGCCCCGCCGTAGTTGTGGCTACGGTCAATCACTGCAATGCGCATCTCCGACGAGTCGGTCTTGTCGTTGACGTACTTGAGCAAAATGGGCACAAACATCAGCAAAATCAGCAAGAACGGTATCAATATTGTCATGATAATGAACGACTTCTTGCCCACTATCGTCATGTACTCATGCTGTATGATTAATTTTAGCTTATTCATTGTATTTTGGGCGCCTGCGGCGCAGTTTTTCGTTAATCGTTATCGTTTATAGAAGACATTGATGAGACTTGTTGCAACGCATCCTGCATTCTGCATTAGCTTTGCACTGTCTCAATGAAGATCTCGTGCATACTGGGCAATTTCTCGCTGATGCCGCTTAGGGTGTGGCAATCGTTGAGGTGAGCAATGGCATCGCGCAAGATGGCACCAGTTGCCAGCTTTATGAGAGTGCCTTGCACATCGCCGCTTGGCACCACGTCAAATAGCCCTTCCACTGGCTCCACTTTCTCGTTGCCAGCCACATTCACCACAAAGAGGTTCTTCTTGTGCTGCTGCTTGATGTCGGCAACCTTGCCCTCGAGCACCACACGCGAGTGGTTGATGAGTGTGATTTCCTCACAAATTTCCTCCACACTCGCCATATTGTGGGTGGAGAACAAGATGGTAGAACCCTCGTCGCGAAGCTTGATGATTTCGCGCTTTAGCTGCTCGGCATTCACCGGGTCGAAGCCCGAGAAAGGCTCGTCGAAGATGAGCAGCTGCGGGCGGTGAATCACCGTGGTGATAAACTGCACCTTTTGCTGCATACCCTTCGAGAGCTCCTCCACCTTGCGGTTGCGCCACTCGGTGAGGTCGAAGCGCTCCAGCCATTTCTCCATCTCGCTAACGGCAAGCGGCCGGGGCATACCCTTTAAGCGTGCTAAATACACTATCTCGTCGCCCACTTTGAGTTTCTTATAAAGACCACGCTCTTCGGGCAGGTAGCCTATGTTGGCTATGTCGGTCTGCACCATTTCACGGCCATTGAGAAGCACTGTGCCGCTGTCGGCACGTGTGATGCGGTTGATGATGCGTATGAGCGATGTCTTGCCGGCACCGTTAGGCCCCAGCAGGCCATAGATGGCGCCCTGCGGCACATGCAGGTCAACATGGTCGAGTGCCAAGTGTCCATCATACTGCTTCACCACACTGTTTACGTCAATAAAATTCATAATATATAGCAAACAAGCTGACAAGCAAACAAGCTAACAAGACAATAGTAGTTTATTTAGTCGTTTTTAGCCGTTTCCAGTCATTTGATTAATAGAGTAATTTTTTTATTTTTTAATCGTTTGACTACTTTGGAACGCCACAAAGATAGGCATTTTTGCACAAAATGAGCATTGTCAGCTATATTTTTTGTACTTTTGCACACAAATGTTTACTTTTACATTTTTCATAGGACTCATGTCGCAGCTATGCTACGGAGCGCGACAGTTAGTGCAGTGGGTTATGACCGAGCGTCTCAAGCGTGTGGTGTCGCCCACCGGATACTGGGCGTTCAGCCTTGCCGGCTGCTGCTTTATGCTCACCTACGGCTGGCTGCGAGAGGACATCGTCATCCTCATCGGCCAGATGCTCTCGTTCTATGTCTATGTCCTTAACCTCGACTACAAAGGGGCGTGGCGACGCATTCCGCTGCCCCTGCGCATAGTGCTCTACTGCGTGCCGGTCATCGCACTGATTTTCACCGCCGTCAACGCGCCGCACCTCGTGGACCGCTTCCTCCACAACCCCGACATCCCGCTGTGGCTCATGCTCTACGGCACCTGTGCCCAGCTCATTTTTCTCTCGCGCTACGCCTATCAGGTGGCTTACTCGGTGAGACGCCATGAGTCATGCCTGCCGCCGGTGTTCTGGCTCATCAGCGTGGTAGGCGCCTCACTAACCCTCATCTACGGCATCATCCGCCGCGACCCCATCCTCATGCTTGGCCAGAGCATCTCCATCCTAATCTTCTCCCGCAACCTCTACGTGGGCTGGAAATACTCGAAGAATTAATCGCTCGCGAGCTAAGCTGCCCTATAGCCGTTCCATCCAGTGCGAGAGAAACACGTTGCTCACAGTTACGGATAACCTATTTAAAAAATAAGTCGTCCGTAACTATGTTTTTAACCCCACTTACGGACGAGATATAAATCCAATTTCATCAATAACGCCCTGTTATCCAAAGAGATCATCCATTGCCACCTCGCTTTGAATCATGCTGCTATACTTATTTTGCTTTACTCCGTAGGTTGTTACCATTGTCAAGTGCAGGGCTTTAGTGGTGCCAGTCACCCTCCTAAAGGTCTCTAAGCGATCATTCAAGTGATTAACATATTGCTTTGAAAGAACATATTGAGCCCGTGAGTATTTCATCTCACAAAGATTTATCACTTGGTCTTTGCGGTCTATAACAAGATCGATTTGTTCATGGTTGTCATCTTCCACATTGCTCCACGAGCTCACTTGAGTGAGTATGCCTGATATGCCAAGTTTCTTTTTTATCTGTGGTATGTGATGCAGACACACTTGCTCAAAAGAATATCCGCTCCATGCTATGCGGGCAGAGTTGTCTATTAAGTTGCTCCATAGGTGTTCATCGGTGATATTACGGTTGTGCAGAAATGTCATGTAAAAAAGAGTGTATGGGTCGGTAAGTTGGAATATTGCACCTCGGTTCTTCTTTCCAAACGGGTAATACTTTGTCACAAAATCACACTGGCACAGATTGTTGAGCACTTGTGACAGACCTCCTCCGTCACCCAATTTCAGCTCTTTCTTGATTTCCGTGACGGTCTTCACCTTCCCTTCATCATCGGCTGCCGGAATCATGAACAGCAAGGCGGCGTTGCGTTCGATGTGGCGCAGGAAGCGAAGTCCGATGCCTTTCCCCTCCGAGGCGCCCTCGATGATGCCGGGGATGTCGGCGATGACGAAGGACTGGAAGTCCCGGTAGGCCACCATGCC
>CALAVD010000019.1 GCA_937892085.1 uncultured Prevotellaceae bacterium | reverse complement strand
CCTGGTAGTCCGAGTGGCCGGTCCATTTCATCACCACCTGCGGCGGAATGCCGCTTGAGAGAGCGAAACAGATGAAGGTGCGGCGGCCGGCGTCGGTGCTGATGATGAACTCGTTGAGCCCGAACTTGTCCGCCACCATCTCCTCAATCAGCTGCAACGACGGTTGTTCCGACTCGTTGCCCGGGAAGATGATGAACGCCAGCGGTATGCCGTCGCCGTCCATGAGCATCCCCATCTGCACAATGGGGGTCGGCCGGTGCTCCTTGGACTTGCCGCGCTTGCGCAGACCCGCCACGAACTCGCCCGTGTTGACATCCGTGCTGTCCTTGTCATTGTCCTCTATCTCAAAAAAGTAGTTGGTGCAGTCATAGTAGATGACACGGGTGTCGCGACTGAGCAATTTCCTTGAGTGCTCCCACACCGTGGCCTGCACGTCATCTATGTGGCCCGCAATCAGCGATAGCGCGCGGTACACATCCTCAAGGTCCAACTTCGGCGGGCTAACCAGGGACTTCGAGAACTCCAACGTGCGGCGCTTTGAACACGGGTACAGCAGACGGCCCATCACCAGCGTTCGCACAATCTCGCCCAAATCGTATCTTGTCTTGCCGTCATTGACCAATCTCCTGCATATCCGGTCCAGACCCAATTTGCTGTAAACCGGCAGCAGCAGCAAATCACCGCCGCAGCGCAGCGGCAGCTGACCCTTGCCCAGCAGTGTGCCCGGATAGAAGTCCAGCGACACTTTTTCCTTGCCGGCACGCTCCTCCTCGGTCATCTTGCGGGCCAGGTCTATCACCCACTGGCGCGGGTCGGCGCAGCCGTGCTCACGGCGGATGTCCTCCAACAGGCCTAACCTTTTGACCGTAAGTGTTGTCGAGCGACCATCGATACGAACTTTCTTTTGAATATAGGCCCAGGTGCCCCTCTTTGTGTCTTGAAATTTAGCGTTCATAATGCAATATTCCTTAATATAACTACTAATAAGCACAAAGGTACAACAAAAAAACAAACTGTGCAACAGTTCGTTAAATTATTTTTTATTTTTTTTCTGTCAAACTCCCGGCCGTCGCCCATGGCGAGGATTACGGTAGTGAGGATAGTGCTAATTTTTCTTAGCCTTGAAAGCGGTAAATTTGGAGAAATTACATTTAAGTGTTATCTTTGCAATATAATTCAAAAAATGTGGCGTTATGGCACTGAAATATCCATTAGGAATACAGACTTTTGAACGTATAATCAATGAAGGTTATATCTATGTTGATAAAACCCGACTTATCTATGACTTGGTTCATAGAAGCACATATTATTTCTTGAGTCGCCCTCGCAGGTTTGGCAAGTCCTTACTTGTATCAACCCTTGACGCTTACTTCAGTGGTTGCAAAGAGTTGTTTCAAGGTTTAGCTATTGAGAAACTGGAAAGCGAGTGGGAAAAATATCCTGTACTTCGTATTGACCTTAACACTGCCGATTATAGCCAAGACACATCATCACTTGTCAACATCCTGTCATGGCACTTGCGTGAATGGGAGAAGAAATTTGATATAAGCTCCACTACCGATGCCGACCCTGGAACTTGGTTTGGCTCTGTTATTGAGCAGATTTATATAAAAACAGGCAAGCAGGTGGTAATTCTTGTTGATGAATATGACAAGCCTTTGATTGCCAACATAGAGCGCGACAACTGGGATTTGCAAGAAAAGATGCGTAACACACTCAAAGCCTTTTATGGCAACGTCAAGACAATGGATCGCTACATTCGTTTTGCCATGTTTACAGGTGTGAGCCGCTTCTCTCACGTGAGCATTTTCAGTGATTTGAACAATCTCAACGACATTAGTCTTGATCGGCGATACAGCACACTGTGCGGCATAAGCAACGACGAGTTGCACCATTATTTTGATGATGGCGTGGAAGAAATGGCACAAGCTTGTAATTTGACTAAAGACGAAGTTTATGAGAAACTCAAATTAATGTACGATGGTTTCTGCTTCAGTGATAACGGAGAAGCTATTTACAATCCCTGGAGCTTACTGTCGGCATTATCAGGCAAGAGATTTGGAGCTTTTTGGTATAGAAGTGGAACACCAACTTTCTTGATTAAACTCATAAAAGACCGCCAACTCGACCTGACGCAATTTGACCACAAGATTGAGGCCGACGAAAGCACGATGATAACCTATGAGAACGACGACAACATTATAGCCCCACTATATCAAACCGGTTACCTGACAATAAAAGACTATGACCCACAATTTGGGACTTACATGTTAGGATTCCCAAACATGGAGGTAACTAAAGCCTTTAATGCCAACCTGCTACCATTCTATTCACAAGTAAGCAGGATGCAAATTGCATCGCTTGGTGCCACTATTGCACGTTCGGCTGTTGCAGGAAACATTGACCAAGTACTTACCACATTAAAAGGAATTCTTGCTGAGGCTCCTGTGGAAAGCAACGATGAGCGAGTGATAGAGCTTAATTACCGCAACCTTATTGCTATTGCGCTGCGCATGAGCGGCTTGGAGGTTCACATTGAACAGCCCACCAGTGCCGGCCGCATCGACCTGGTGCTTGAAGCTGGCGACTATGTTTATATTATGGAATTCAAGCGAACTACAATAGAAAGATCGGAAGAG
>CALAVD010000018.1 GCA_937892085.1 uncultured Prevotellaceae bacterium | reverse complement strand
GTCCAAGCCCTTGAATGCCCACTCGGCAATCATGGTCACTCCGCTGCCTATTGTAACGGCACTTATGTGATCGTTATGCAGGAATGCGCTGGGACCTATGTACTTGACCGAGTTGGGAATGATAACGGTTTCGAGGCTGTCACAACCGCAGAAGGCTCGATTACCGATACTTGTCACTGAATTGGGGAGATTCACGCTACTTAGGTTCTTGCAATAGAAGAATGCTTGGTCGCCAATCGTGGTTACCGAAGATGGGATTGTAATTTCCTTCAATCCACGACACCCTGCAAAGGCTTGATCGCCAATACTTGTCACCGACTTGGGAATCTTGGTGCTTATACATCCTGCCACAAGTGTGCTTGTGGCTTTCTCAATGATGGCATTGCATTTATTTCGAGAGTCATTAGCCTCGTTCTTTTTATCCACCTCGATTACAGATAAAGAATCGCAATAGCTGAACGCCCCGGTGCCAATGCGAGTGACAGAAGCAGGAATTGTAACACTCTTAATGACACCACATTCAAAGAAGGCATTAGTGCCTATTTCCTGGAGAGAAGTGGGAAAGGTGATTTCCTTCAGATTAGTGCAAATGCTGAACGCTGCCTCGCCAATCGACTCCACGCCTTTGCCCAAAGTCAGTTCCTCTAACCATCGGCAAGCGCTGAACGCTGATTTGTCGATAGTTTTTACAGTGGGAGGTATAACTACAGTTTTCAGTGGAGTATTATAAAATGCCCTTTCTCCGATAGATTTTACATTGGGAATTACAATGTTATTCAAGCTTGACTCGGCAAAGGCGTAGCTGCTAATCTCAGTCAAAGATTGTGGCAAAGATACCCACTTAAGTCGGTGGCATTGGCTAAAAGCTTCAGTGCCGACTGATGTCACTGAAGATGGAATGATAACACTCACAAGTTCGGAATTGCCCATAAATGTGCTTCTGTCAACAGCAGTGACCTTGTAGGCCTTTCCTTCATGATAGACTACCGAAGGAATTTCAATATTGCCTATGTATCCTTTCTCGGTGGGTGCTGGAGCATCATAGGCAAATAGGATGAGGCGCTCGTAGGTGAGTGTCACGGTTTTTCCGTCGTCATTGATGTTGTAGCACAGGCCTCCCTCTTTGAAGTCGAAAGCAAGTGCGATTTGAGGCACCAAAGCTATGATAAGCAATATTTTCAGGAATAGTTTCATAGTTGATATAAGTTATAAGTTTTGTGTTCTTGGTGAGATCTATTTGTGAAATGTCATAAAAGTTATTTTGCAGCATCCACCTCCTCGTTAGAATGGTGGGGTTTCCTCACTACTGTCGCGCAAGAAGTCGGCGTTGCCTGCGGGCAGGTCGTCTATTGATGGCGGCGGGACATCGGTCTGTGCTGGGCTGGATAAGGAGTCGCGGTTCATGCTCGATTCATAGATTTGCTCGGGGCCATTAGGGCTCTCGGTAAGGCTGTCGTCCCAGTTGTCGAAGCGCGCGAAACGTGCTACAAATCGCATCTTGACAGTCCCCACCGAGCCGCTGCGGTGCTTGGCGATGATAAACTCGGCGAGTCCGCGAATGTCGTTGCCCTCGCTGTCCTCGGTGGAGTGGGTGTAGTATTCAGGTCGGTGAATGAAGCACACGATGTCGGCATCCTGCTCAATGGCACCACTCTCACGCAGGTCGCTCAGCTGCGGACGCTTGCCCTTGCGGTCGTCGCCGCGCTGCTCCACGCTACGGTTGAGCTGCGACAGGGCGATGATGGGGATGTCAAGCTCCTTGGCGAGCTGCTTAAGTGAGCGCGAGATGGTGCTCACCTCCTGCTCGCGGCTGCCAAATCGCATGCCAGTGGCGTTCATCAGCTGCAAGTAGTCGATGATAATCATCTTCACGCCGTGCTCACGCACCAGGCGGCGTGCTTTGGTGCGCAGCTCGAAGATCGACAGCGATGGCGTGTCGTCAACATATATTGGTGCCGAGTAAAGCTGCTTCACTCTCGACATGAGGATGTCCCATTCCTGTTCGCTGAGCTGTCCGCTCTTGATTTGCTCGCCTCTAATTTCACACACGTTGCTGATGAGGCGGTTGACAAGCTGAATGTTTGACATCTCAAGTGAGAATACGGCAATCGGAGTGTTGAAATCTACCGCCATGTTTTTTGCCATCGAGAGCACCAGTGCTGTCTTTCCCATGGCAGGACGTGCAGCGATGATGATGAGGTCGCTGTTCTGCCATCCCGAGGTCACCTTGTCGAGCTCGCGGTAGCCAGTGGCGAGACCGATCGGACCGCTTTTTCGGTTGCTGGCGTCTTGAATCTTCTTGATGGCATGGCTGATGATAGGGTCGATTTGGATGACATCACGCTTGAGGGTGTTCTTCGACAGTTCAAAGAGTTTACCTTCGGCTTCTTGCATCAGGTCATAGACGTCGATGGAGTCATCGAAGGCGAGGGTGGAGATATTTGAACTGAAGCTGATGAGTTCGCGGGCAAGGTACTTCTGCGCCACGATGCGAGCGTGGTACTCAATGTTGGCGGCACTAGACACTCGACCGGTGAGGTCCGAGATTCTTATCGCCCCCCCGGCCTCCTC
>CALAVD010000017.1 GCA_937892085.1 uncultured Prevotellaceae bacterium | reverse complement strand
ATGAGGATTACCGCGGGATGCCCCTCCACATTAAACGGAGCCTGCTCCCCGCCCATGAGTTCGGTGAGTTCGTCGTGAACTATCTTAATCATCAACTCCTTAGGTTTCAAGGAGTTGATTACATTTTGACCTATGGCCTTCTGCTTCACCGTATCGGTGAAAGTCTTGGCTACTTTATAGTTAACGTCGGCCTCGATAAGAGTGCGTCGCACCTCTTTTAATGTCTCAGCAATATTAATCTCGGTGATTCGGCCTTCGCCTTTCAACACCTTAAACGCGCGTTCAAGTCTTTCGCTTAGATTTTCAAACATATATCTTTTTAAGTGTTAAGTAACAAGTGTTAAGTGTGATTTTAGATTTTGAAGAGAATAACTAAAAACTTAAATCAATTTATTAGTTGCAGTGTCAGGGAATACCACCATGGGCTTGAAGCCACGGGCCTCCTCGGGGGTCATCGGAGCATAGGACATGATAATCACTATGTCACCCGGCTGCACTCTACGTGCTGCGGCGCCATTGAGGCACACCTCGCCCTTGCCACGCTCACCAGGAATAACGTAGGTGTCGAGACGCTCGCCGTTGTTGTTGTCAACGATGAACACGCGCTCACCTTCCATGATGCCTGCAGCATCCATCAAGTCTTGGTCGATGGTGATGCTGCCAATGTAATCGAGATTAGCACCGGTAACGGTGACACGATGAATCTTGGATTTTACAACTTGAATAAACATGGTGCAAAAAAATTAAGTTAATGTTTTACGACATAACCGTAAAAGCAAAAATCGTGCCACATTACAAATTCTCGGGTTTCTTATAGGTGATATTATCGATTTCACGCACATCTCCACAATATACAGTAATGCACCCCACTATGTAATCGCTTTCGTCCCAAGCGTTTACTGGTTGTAACGTGATGCCGTCGCAAATCGAGAAATACTCCACATCCATCTCGGGATAGGCGTTGAGGGTGGCGACCACCCAGTCGTGGGTCTGCTCCACAGTGTGGTCCTCGGCAAACGCCAAGCTGTCGCGCAACACTCGGTAGATGTTTGGAGCAATCTTGCGCACCAGCGGCGTGAGGCGCACGTTGCGGCTGCTCTTGGCAAGACCGTCGGCCTCGCGGATGCATGGGCAAGTCACGATTTCCAAGTTGAAGCCCAGCTGCTTGATCATCGCACGGATGACGGCAATCTGCTGGAAGTCCTTCTCGCCAAAGTAGGCGCGGGTGGGCTCTACCATCATGAAGAGTTTGCTCACGATTTGGCACACTCCATTGAAATGCCCTGGGCGCATGGCGCCCTCCATCACCTCGGCAATGGGGCCGAGCTTAAATACGCGGGTATCGGGCTCGGGATAGATATCCTCTACAGTAGGCATGAAAGCAATGTCAACACCACAGCTCTCGAGCAACGCGGCATCGGCCTCGGCAGTGCGAGGATAAGTGCGCAAGTCCTCCTTGTTATTAAATTGAGTGGGGTTGAGAAACACGCTCACCACCACCACATCGTTCTCTCGGCGCGCACGCTCCACCAGCGACTGGTGCCCCTCGTGCAACGCACCCATCGTGGGCACCAGACCTATCGTCTTGCCTGCGCCACGAAACTTCTCGACCTGCTTTCTCAGCTCGTCGACTTTACTTATTATTTTCATTGTAATTACAATAATGATTTCAAAATCGAGTGCAAAGATAGACAAAATAATTCACAATGCACAACTCATTATGCATAATTAATAAAATTCATCTCAACTTATACTGTTTTTTTCTAAAGCCATAGGACAATACGTTTATTTATTTTGGTGAGTTGTGAAATAAATTGTATTTTTGCCACATGAAAGACATCAAGATACTCTTTGTGTGCTTGGGAAACATCTGCCGGTCGCCGGCGGCGCAGGGAGTGATGCAA
Organism: uncultured Prevotellaceae bacterium; assembly: GCA_937892085.1. Lineage (GTDB taxonomy): Bacteria > Bacteroidota > Bacteroidia > Bacteroidales > Muribaculaceae > Sodaliphilus. The sequence goes on along the minus strand of CALAVD010000017.1, from coordinate 51 downwards.
CGGGCTGTATCTCTTTGCCGAGTACCGCTTCCTCTATCATCTGCGCGAGAA
>CALAVD010000016.1 GCA_937892085.1 uncultured Prevotellaceae bacterium | reverse complement strand
AGGAAGGAAGCCGAAGACACGATTACGCTCTTTGACTTCCTCAACAGTCTCTCCGACGAGCAGCAGAAGGCTGCCTTGCAACGCATGGTGGAACGAGGCTATGACCTCTTCACGAAGCGCTGTGCTACAGGCCGCAACGTGACGCAAGACTCTATCAAGGCTATTGCCGAGGGACGGGTGTGGGATGCTGTCACTGCCAAGAAGATTGGACTCGTCGACGAGTTTGGTGGCTTGCAAGACGCCATTAAGTGGGTGGCAAAGAAAGCGAGCCTCGGTGATGACTACTCGATAATCGACATGCCCGAGATACAGTTTGATATCAACTCTCTGCTTGGACAGATGGCAAGCACTAAGGCCGAAGAAGACCTGCAACGCCGCATGGGAATGTTCTACACCTATTATGAGCAGTTGCAAGCAATTTTGGGTAGAGATCAGGTGCTTTGCATCATGGAACCAGTAGAGATAGACTTTTAGTTCGTTTATCGCAGGATCGTCAACAGTTCTCTACTCAACTATTCTCTACTCAACTATTCTCTACTCAACTATTCTCTACTCAACTATTCTCTATTCTACTATTCTCTACTCTACTATTCTACTGCTCTACTGCTCTACTATTCCACTACTATACTACATGTAAATAAATGGATTTTGACAACATAAAACGAATTAGCCACCGCGTGCTTCTCGCTACCGAGAAAGTGCTCCTCACACCATTGTCTTGGGGATATGGAGTAGGGGTGTGGATGAGAAACACCGCCTTTAACATGGGCATCCTCAAGGAGGAGTCCTATGATGTGCCTGTGGTGTCGATAGGCAATGTCACTGTTGGGGGGACAGGAAAGACACCTCACGTGGAGTATATAGTCTCTAAATTGGGGCGACGCTACAACATCGCCGTTCTGAGTCGAGGCTACAAGCGCCGCACTAAAGGCTTTGTGTTAGCAAGCGACAACCTCACCCCAGTGGATTTGGGCGACGAGCCTTATCAAATCTACCACAAGTTCCGTGGGATTATCGATGTGGCAGTGTGTGAGAACCGTCGCAAGGGCATTGAGTCTCTGATGAAAATCCACCCCGACATCGATCTTATCATCCTTGATGACGCCCTGCAGCACCGTTATGTGAAACCTAAGGTGAATGTGGTGATGATTGACTATAACAGGCCGCCATTTGAGGACAAACTCCTGCCGTTAGGACAGTTGCGTGAGCCAGCCGACCGCATTCTCAAGTGCGACATGGTGGTCGTGACCAAGTGCCCCGACGACGTGAAACCAGTGGACCTGCGCATGTTCAAGGAGCATTTAGAGCTCTTCAAGTATCAGCAACTCTATTTCTCTAAGATACGCTACGGCGCTCCCGAGCCGGTGTTTCCCATTGGCAACCCTGAGCTCACTTCGCTCAACTGGCTCGACAAGGACGACCTGCTGCTGGGTATCGCCGGCATTGCTAATCCACGTCCTTTCACGAAGTATCTGCGACAGTTTGGCACACGCCTCAAAGTGATACACTATGATGACCATCACACCTACACTCGTAGCGATTTTCGCTACATCTTCAAGGTGCTTAAGGAATTAGAAGGTCGCCGCAAGTACATTATCACCACCGAGAAAGACGCTGTGCGCATTCTCAACAGCCCATATTTCCCTCCCACATGTCGCGACCAGATCTATTTCATCCCCATTCAGGCCGATTTCCTCAACTATGAGGACCGCGATTTCATCTATGAGCTGCAAACGCTTATTTCAGCAAGAGAAGACTAAAACTCAAGTTTCTAAAGTTCTAAAACTTTATAAACTTGAAGTGTAGAGGTGAGAGATTAGTGTTTAGATAAAATGCTCACGCTTGCAAGGCTCTGCAATAGTTCAAGCGTTGTCTCGCTTAATCGCATTTTTAGAAAAAATTCTTCGAAATTTTCAAGATTTCACACAGATTAGCCCTAAACACTAACTAACCTATAAACGCTAACCTGTGAGCAAGTCAACAACTTGCGAAACATGAATAAAAATATTTACGTTAACATAAATTGATTATGACACAAGAGATTAATTGGCTGGAAAAAATCCAGGAGACAGCTGCTTTCATCTGTGAGAAAGTGGGCGGTGAGATGCCTAAAGTGGCTATCGTGCTCGGCTCGGGACTTGGAAACCTTGCCGACAAAATCGACATCAAAGTTGCCATTCCCTACGGCGAAATACCTAACTTCCCAGTAAGTACTGTGGAAGGACACAAAGGCCAGCTCATCTTTGGTATGCTGGGCAAGAAGTACGTCATGGCGATGCAGGGACGCTTCCACTACTATGAAGGTTACTCTATGAAGGAGGCCACCTTCCCCATCCGTGTGATGAAGGCGATAGGCGTGAAAGTGCTGTGCGTGAGCAACGCCGCCGGTGGCATGAACCCCGACTTCCGTGTGGGCGACGTGATGCTGATTACCGACCACATCAACCTCTTCCCCGACCACCCATTGCGTGGCAAGAACTACAACGAGCTTGGTCCTCGCTTCCCCGCTATGAACGAGGCCTATAGCCATCGCATCATTGAGATGGCTCGCGACATTGCCAAGAAGAATGGTGTGCGACTCATGGAAGGCGTGTATGTGGGCACACAGGGACCCACCTTTGAGACCCCATCGGAGTATCGCTATTTCTACCGCATAGGCGGCGACGCAGTGGGCATGAGCACTGTGCCCGAGGTGATTGTGGCGCGCCATGCAGGCATCGACGTTTTCGGACTCAGTGTCATCACCGACCTTGGCGGCGAGGGCATCTATGTTGATGTCTCTCACGAAGAGGTGCAGCAGGCTGCCACTAAGGCGGAACCCATCATGACCTTCATGGTGCAAGAGGTCATCAACAACCTCGACGAGGTGTGACACAACGATAATTGTTTTTTGCGACACAGATTATTCTTTAGGTTGGAGAGTGTTATCTCACTGACTTGAGAATAATCTGTTGTTTTTCAAATTTATGATGTAGCCATGAATAAAAAGCGAATAATATAGATTTCGAGTATTCTAATCTTTTTTCTCTGCATTCTTTCTTCTTGCCAAGAGAAATTTGAGATGTTCGACATTTTTGACCTGGAAAACGTTACGTTGCCTAAGACCAAAGACATGAAACAACTGACGGCTCACGACTTCAACAACATTGTCGTGGGGAATGGTTGGAAAGAGACGCGAAGTTACCGAATCTTGGACCATGGCGGTCTCGACTCGGTGGACTACTGGAAAAACAGGGATGGGGGTGCTCCAGAGAATCACGAGTTTAAGAGCGATAAGGTAATAACCTATTACTGGGACAGCTCGGCGCCGGCGCTCACGCATCGTGAGAGACAATATAGTTATGATGAGAACGAGAATCTCATCACCTTTGATGGCTTCACTGCCATGAGGGTCATCCATTGGAAAACTAATGAGTTGAAAGTGGTGAAAAGAGCCGCTGTAACCTACGATGATAAAGAGAAAGAACTCAAGAATGTGTTCTTGTATGTCACTCTCAAGCGCATGACCACCGAAGAGCTCGAAAATGTGAGAAACACCTATCAGTAATCTGTTGCACCTTGTTTCTGATATGTCTCGTGCTCTGATTTTTTTGAAATTATAAGAAAGACTGTGTTGCCGATGAGTACATGATTTTATCAACCAATGCCATCAAGCCGTGGAAACCCGGTTATGTGCGCCGTGCCGACGGCGCCATTGTTACCGTGCAAGCCTTCCCTGTGGAGAGCCTTGTTCAACCAAAAGATGAATTGTGGCGTAACCTCATCATCAACAAGTCTAAGCATCAGATTATCGTCGTTGACCGCCTTATTAAGAATGGCAAGCACTATGCTATCGTCTATGTGCTGCAAAGCGAGAGCAAGAGTTCGCCAATGGCAAGGAACATTCAGTATGACATCACAAGCCTCCACAACGTCCAAGCGACTGGGACAATGCTCGAGGCATTGATGAAAACCTCGGTTGATGCCCTCCTGACCGAGGTCTCGATCACAGATTAAGCCGACAGGCAAGCCGATGCTTGTTTTATGCAAGGCGATAAGTGGCGCAAAGAAATGGTTCTGAATCCTCTTCCTGACTATATGAAGCAAATGAGTTTGGAGGAATAAGAGGGATTATTCCAATAATACTATGCACTAAATTGCCAATTGAAAACTTTTTTGTAATTTTGTGCAGTTAAAGATAAAAGCTATGAGTGAGACAGAGATTTCTACTTTGGGAGAGTTTGGGCTGATAGATGCCCTCACACGTGATTTCAAGACAAAGAATGGCAGCACTTTGATGGGTGTGGGCGACGATTGCGCTGTGCTCGACTATGGCGGCAAGAAGACGCTGGTAACTACCGACTTGCTGCTCGAGGGCATCCACTTCGACCTTACCTACACGCCTCTCAAGCATCTGGGTTACAAGGCGGTGGCGGTAAACCTGAGCGATGTCTATGCCATGAACGGCATCCCACGGCAGATTACCGTGTCGTTAGGAATCTCCAAGCGCTTCACAGTGGAGCACATCAATGAGCTTTATGCTGGCATCTATGCCGCTTGCGAGCGATATGGCGTGGACTTAGTGGGTGGCGACACTTCGGCATCGGTCACCGGGCTACTCATCAGTATCACTTGCATTGGCGAGGCAGCCGAGGGTGAGATAGTGTATCGTAGCGGAGCCCGCGACACCGACCTCATCTGCGTCAGTGGTGACCTCGGGGCTGCCTACATGGGTTTGCAGCTTTTGGAGCGTGAGCGCGTGGCGGGTGCGGGACAGCAGGATTTTCAGCCCGATTTTGCTGGACGTGAGTACCTGCTGGAGCGACAACTAAAACCTGAGCCTCGTGCCGACGTCATCACCGAGCTGCGTGAGCTGGGCATACGCCCCACCGCCATGATGGATGTGAGCGACGGACTCTCGAGCGAGCTGCTGCACATCTGCAAGGATAGTGGTGTGGGGTGCCGCGTATATGAGGACCGCATCCCCATAGACTACCAGACTGCCGTGATGGCCGAGGAACTGAACATGAACCTTGTGACTGCCGCCATGAACGGAGGCGAGGACTACGAGCTGCTTTTCACCGTGCCGCTAACCCAGCATGAAAAAGTAGAGCAGATGAAGACTGCGCGTCTCATAGGCCGCATCACTAAGCCCGAACTGGGAGCTTACATGGTGACCCGCGACGATAGCGAACTCGAAATCCGCGCCCAAGGCTGGAACGCCTTTACTAATGCATAATGCACAATGCATAATGCATAATGCCCAATGCACAATGCAGAATTGGGCTGCGCCTGATTATGCACTATAAGGATGCATCGTGGGGGCGGTTATTTGTTTATGTCCTTATCGTTGCTGTAGTGAATTTCGTCTTCAAAGGCAAATGATGACTGTTGCGCAAAGTTTTTACTCTTAAAATAGACTTTGTTTTTTATCTTAATTTCTTCTATATCAAGCATTTTACGCAAGTGGTTTTTCATCTTTGAGTCGGACCAATCAAGCTTTAGTGCCGCAATGATTTCTTTGCTGGTTGTTATGCCTCTTGAGAGTAGTTGCCTGATGCCGTTGTCAATCTTGGTTTTTTCTTTCTCTTCGGCAGTCATCAACTCCTCGGGCGAAAGGGTAAGACTCTCACCAAGGAAATCAACCGCTTTCGCTCCCTTTTGAATCAAGAGCAAGTTGGCATTTTTCTCTTCTTTATTAGGGTATCGTACAAAAATCTCACGACCTTTTCTTAGCCCGTCAGTCACGCCATGCCACGTGCCTCCTTTGTTGTCGCTTTGTGCCACATAGATGCTGCTTGCTAAGCCATAAATGATGGCATTGCGAGCCATAGCAAACTCCACGCTCCATGGTGCTTTTGGGTGAAAACTACTCAATACCAGTACTTTTCCCTGGGTTATGGGCTTGTAGTATTGCTTGTAGCCAGAGTTGAAGGTGGTAATGCCCTGTGGCAATACAATGATGCTTTCTCCGGCATGCTCCAGTGCAGAGTCAAGTGCTTGACGATCTATGCCCTTAGCAAAACCGCTAACTATCACCTTGCCTTTAGCAACCTCTTTTTCTACAATGTTTTTAGTAAATTCAAGAGAAACGTCATCGGCATTGCGAGTGCCGACAACTGCTATCGATGGTTTGTGAAGCAACTCTATATTTCCTTTGGTATAAACCACTGATGGTGCTCCAGATTTTAAGTTCTGTTTTAAAGTGGTGGGATATTCAGGAGAGTGTAAGGGTATTATGTTGTAGCCTTGCGAGAGCAAGTCTTCTACAAGAAACGAAATGTTGGCAAGCTCAGCTTTAGCTTGTGTAAACAATTCAGCCTCTTCTTGGGTTATTCCAAGTTCGGGCCATAGCGATGGTTGCTCAAAGAGCTGTGTAATTGTAATTCTTGGCTCATGCTTGAAGCAGTTGATGTATATCTCGTTCTTGCGCCTGGTCCACATAACTGGCATTGACGCTAATGTAACCCAATATGTCAGTTCTTGATTCATTGCGGTGTTCCTCCCACTGTTTTAGCAATAACTATTGGCACTATCCACTTGGCGCCTTTAGTCGTTAATAATCGTCCTATCTCTTTTAGCGTCTCCCCACTATCATAGATGTCATCAATGAGGATAATCGTTTTGTCCTTGACATCAATGTCAATGTCAAAAGCGTTCTCAACGTTGTCGCGCTTGCCTAATCGGCTGTTAAAAACCTTTTGCTCTTGTGTGTTTCTTGTTTTTGTTAATCGATGGCAAATAGGCACCTTTATTATTGAAGCAAACGATGTTGCGAAATTTCTCACTAAATCGCCTGAGATGGTTGGTGGCACATACAGAACCATGTCAAACTGGAAATCCCCGAATTTTTTACGGAAAGCTTTAAGAGTGAGCTTTAGTAGGAATTGTGGAAAATCGCCGCCGTTGCCATATTTGCATCGGTGTAGCGTAGTGCCCACATTCGTCACGCCATAATAGGCAGCGGCAACACCATTTGTGATGTGAGACTTGTTCTCCCTGTGTTGTGAAATCAGATTATTGATAATGTCACGTTCTTGCTCTGTATAATACTTGTCGCTGATTGAATTCTCAAATCTGCTGACTTGTTCTCCCTTCTTGATTTCAATTACATCGGGAAAAGGTATTCTGACTGTGAATCTGATTTTCTTACCATCAAAAGTTGGGGTCTTAAAAGAAAAATCGCATAGCTCAAGTTCAGGGAAATAATTTTCTCTAAACTCTTGCAGCTTCCTTACAAGTAATGGGTCTTGTTCCTTGATAGTGACCTTTGGGAGATTAGTGTTGTCGCAGTTGGAGTAAGTGCTATCTTCGTTGCTATCAAGAAAATGGCACAAATATCCCATCCTTGGCGAGGAGGTATAGACATACTCTTCCATGCTTGAGAGGTCTTTTAGTTTTAATTCTCTGAGTGTGTCAAAAAGCTTATAATCGAGTGTGGGCGCATTGTATTGATATTCATACTTTTTTGACTTGCCAAGTACCACTTCTTTAATAATGCCTTGATCCATCAGGTCATACCTGATGGTGCGCACTTGACCAAGTTTCATGTTGCCTTTTTGAGCTAATAGTCTCTCCGACAAAGGTTCTTCCTTAAGCAACTCAATTATTTTCATGTATTTTGATTTGCTTGGTCTTGAGTTCTCAATGAAGTGCTTTGGCAGGTCCAGGTCTTGAGCGACGCCGCTCTGTTCGTCATTGTTGTCGTTGAAGAATAGAATAATAATTGTCGGTAATCCGTCGCGTCCGGCTCTGCCAATTTCTTGATAATAATGAATGGGAGATACTGGCATCTGTGTGTGAATGACAAAACGAATATCAGGCTTATCAATGCCCATCCCTAATGCGTTGGTAGAGACTATGCATTTCCACTTGTTTTCTAAAAGGCCTTTCTCAACGCTTTTTCTTGTGTCGGCATCAAAACCAGCATTGTAATCTATCGCATCAATCCCCACATACTGTAGCCACTTCGCATAGTCCTCGGTTGCAAACCTGGTGCCAGAGTAAATAATGCCAGTCCCCTTAAAATTGTTGAGGTGCTGAGCGAGCCAAATCATTTTCTCGTCCTCGCTCTTCACTCTAATGACAAAAAGTTTGAAGTTTTCTCTCTTTAGAGAGCCTCTAATTGTGGTGAGTTTGCCGCCTATTTGTTGCTCAATGTCGTGCTGTACTCTTTTAGTTGCTGTGGCAGTAGTGGCAAGCACTGGGAGATGTGAAGGGAGCAATTTCACAAGGTTGATAATCCTTCTGAAAGCTGGCCTGAAGTCATGCCCCCAAGTGCTTATTGTGTGAGCTTCATCAATTACAACCATAGAAAGTCGCATTTTTCTGACAGCCTCGAGCCATTGTTGGTTTTCTTGTCTTTCGGGAGCAATGTATAAAATTTTCAGCTGGTTATTCAGTGCTTGTTCAATAACTTGGTTGTTTTCCTCTTCACTCTGTTCGGAGTTGATATATGCAGCATTAATACCTTTGCTTCTGAGTCCATTAACTTGGTCTCTCATCAATGCTATCAGAGGAGAAAACACAATAGTTATTCCTTGAAACAGAATTGCAGGGAACTGATAGCAAAGAGATTTCCCGAAGCCAGTACGTTCAATCATCAACACCCGCTCACCAGCTAAAATTTTAGAGATAGCGCTCCATTGTTCATCATAGAAATGTTCTATGTTGAAAACCTTTATGAGCTTTATTTCGGCTTGAGTGCGGTTCATTATTAACGGCGGTGCCTGTAGTGTTTTTTGTGATGGGAAGAAGATTTGTTGTGATACTTTGGGGCGGATTTGAAGCTTTTGTTTCTTGCTGTTTTGTTGTTTGATGAAGGTTTTACGGTAGTAGAATCCTGCAATTGTGTGTTCTTCTCGGCAGCTTTCACTTCCTTGTAGAGTTTCATGGCCTCGGCATTGGCAGTCTTGATGCTCTGCTTGCTGTCGCTGTTGATGCCATATTTCTCGGCTGGCGGAATCACTACCACGCTGCCGCTATTGATTTTGCGGTAGTCGGGATATTGCGCCTGGTTCTCACGGGCGATATACACCCAGAAGGCTTGATCTCCATAATGCTTCTGTGCCATAGTGAAGAGTACGTTGGTTCCGCTTATGGTGTCGGTGACAATAGGTTGCGTCTTAGTCTCTTCAGCTTTAGTGGGTTTGCTGCTGCCGTCAATTATGGCAATCTCCGTTGCTTTGTCGCTGTGATTCTTGCTGCGGTGTGTGAAGAAGTACCACACGCCAATTAGGACGATGGCTGCCGCCGCAGCGATTATCCATTTTTGGGAGTTTCTTGACTCGCCGTCTTGAGGTTCAATTTCTTGAACAGGGG
>CALAVD010000015.1 GCA_937892085.1 uncultured Prevotellaceae bacterium | reverse complement strand
AAATTCGTTGAAATTAGTTTAATTCGTGTGCTTTTATTTTTTAAAGTGGACTCGTTTATTAATTTATAGAACCCACCTTTATTTCTTTATAAGTCCTAACCTGTTAGAAATCTCCAGCATGCGCTCGATGGGTCGCACAGCTTTGATGCGCGTCTCCTCGTCAACCTCGATGGTCGGGGCGAGATATTTGAGCGAGAGGTAAAGCTTCTCGAGGGTAATGAGCTTCATATAGGCGCACTCGTTGCAGGCACAGCCGGCATCGTCGGGAGGAGCTGGAATAAACTCCTTGTCGGGGCAGCGCTTCTTCATCTCGTAGATGATACCGCTTTCGGTAGCCACTATAAACTTGTTGCAGTCACTGGCAACTGAATAGTCGAGCAGTGCCTTAGTGGAGCCTATCTTGTCGGCAATCAGGCGTATGGGCTTGGGACACTCGGGATGCACCAGCACCTGAGCGTCGGGATGCTCCTTCTTGAGTTCAAGAATTTTGTCAATAGAAAATTTCTCATGCACCTCGCAGTAGCCGTCCCACACCACCATGTCGCGACCGGTGATGCTGTTGATGTAGTTGCCTAAGTTGCGGTCGGGACCGAAGATTAGCTTCTCGTCCTCGGGGAAGCTGTCAACAATCTGCTTGGCGTTGCCGCTGGTCACTATCACATCGGTGAGAGCCTTCACTGCAGCACTGGTATTAGCGTAGCTAATAACAGTGTGGCCAGGATGCTCCTTGATGAACGCCTGAAACTCGTCGGCAGGGCAACTGTCGCTCAGCGAGCACCCGGCGTTGAGGTCGGGAACAATGACAGTTTTCTCTGGACTCAGAATTTTAGCTGTCTCGCCCATGAAATGCACGCCACACAGCACAATCACCGGAGCGTCCACATCCTGAGCTAACTGCGCCAGCGCAAGGCTGTCGCCAATGTAGTCGGCAACATCCTGAATCTCGTCGCGCTGGTAAAAGTGCGCCATTATCACGGCATTCTTCTCTTTTTTAAGTCTCAATATCTCCTGCTTGAGGTCAATTCCTTTAGGAATGCGCGCCTCAACATAGCCTTTTTCAACATTCATATATCTAATTAATTATTTATTTTTTAATTTTATATATAAAAAAGTAATGATGATAATAGCTTGTTAATTGAGTTGAAAACTTTTTTCAAAAACACTTGACTTTTGAGTTATCATCGTTTAGTTATTAGTTATAAATAGGTTATTTACAACTTTAAAAATTGATTTATAACAAATTGCAAACTTTATCAACAAGCTGTTAGCAACGTGCAAAGTTAATAAAAATCTTCAAAAATAATCAACGAAAACACCGCAAAAGTTGTGTAAAAGTATAAATAAAGATTGTGGACGAAAAATTTGGAAAATAAAAACTGACGTATAAGCCAATCGAGTTACCAAAATCCAAATTTTTTGTCCACTTTTTTTCATAAAGTTTTCCACGCTTATTAACACACTTATCAACAAGGAGGTGTTGAGTGTTGTAGGAGATGAATACTAATACAATTCATAGCTATATATTACAATCACTCTTGGCGCAAAACGAATTTTTATTAAACATAGTTCTAATGTCTCTCATCTTTACTGGAAATTAAAATTTTCTTTATAAATATACGAGTTTTGTATAAATATTGTATATTTGTGGCATAACTTGAACTCTAACCATGAGTGTACTTTAAAAAGTGGCATTTTGTGCTGATTCAAATATTCAAACGA
>CALAVD010000014.1 GCA_937892085.1 uncultured Prevotellaceae bacterium | reverse complement strand
CCTATCCTATACGGAGAGGATGCCGAGCGCTTCGAAGCTCGAATGAAAGAGAAGCGCACCGAAACGCCCGAACAGCGCGAGCGTCGGTTGCGCCATTACCAGATTGGTTTGCAGATGCTTAAACGAGGTTTGAAGAAGAATGCAGCCATCCTTTGATAGTATAGACCATTCCCAATTTGTTATCAACAGATTGGGTGAAGAAGATACAATAAAGTTGTTCGACTGCGGCGACGCAGATTTGAATGACTTTATTGTTAATGAGTGTACGCTTTATCGGAGAGAGAAACTTGCGGTGACTTATGTTCTCGAAAGTCAGGAAGACTCCAGCCATGAGGACATACTGGCATTCTTTAGTTTGTCTAACGACCGTATATCGGTGAGTGACTTTGAGAACAAGACTCGTTACAATCGCTTCAGCAAGCGGTTCAACAACAGCAAACGCTTGAAAAGTTATCCGGCAGTGAAGATTGGCCGTTTTGCTGTGTCTCAGTCACAAAAAGGTAAAGCTATCGGCACACTGCTACTTGACTTTATAAAGAGTTTTTTCATCGAAGAAAGCAAAACCGGTTGCCGTTTTATCACTGTTGACGCATACGCGGCAGCGGTGCCATTCTATCTGAACAATGGTTTTATACCGCTCAATGATGATGACAAGGACGACCCGACGCGGTTGCTTTATTTTGACTTAAATGATATTGACATGTAGATATTGAGTAAAATTACATAAAGACATAAAGCGTTGACTTTTACACTTGTCCTTTAAAATCGCCAATTTTAATTAGTCTTCAAGTCGTTAAGAGTTGATGCTCACGCTAAAAGCGTGGCTTAACTTGTTTGAAGACAGAGGCGTTTGGCGATGCCGAAAGGACAAACAATGTTTTGCCCACGTTTTTTGTTAACCGAATATAAAATTGTTAAATCATGTTTTGCGACTGCAACTTTTTGGTTAGTTAGCACGTCTCTTAATAAAAATGAAGAAATGAAGAAGATTATCATAAGCGCAATTGCGGTTATTTGTAGTATTGTCGCAAATGCGCAAACTCCTACTGATTCAACATCAGTCTCTCAACAAGATTCCATTGCATGGGACGTGGCACTTGATGGTGTGACTGTCACTGCACAACGTCAACTTATAAAGCAAGACATTGACCGTATTGGCTATGACGTACAAGCCGACCAAGACTCAAAAACCCAAACGGTCAACGACATGCTGCGCAAAGTGCCCATGGTTACAATCGATGGTGAGGATAACATCCTCGTTAAGGGCAACAGTAACTTTAGGGTGTATAAAAACGGTCACTATGACCCGAATCTAACCAAGAACGCAAAAGAGATTTTCAAGACATTGCCGGCTTCATCGGTCAAGCGAATTGAAGTTATTACTGATCCGGGTGCACGTGAAGACGCAGAGGGCGTGAACGCTATATTGAATATCGTGATGATGGATAACAAGCGAATGGACGGTGTAACCGGAAGCGTGAATGCTGGTTACACATCGCTTAACCACACCAATCTTGGCGCTTACTTGGCAACTCAATTTGGCAAGCTTAACCTATCGGCTAATTACGGCTTTGGTTATATGTCCAAAAAAGAGACGAAGACAAATGGTTATGTCTATCGTCAGTATGTAGAATCAGGTAACGCCGAAGAAGTAAACAACGAGAACACAAATGCGGGAAAAGTTCATTTCGCTGGCATTGACGCAAGTTATGAAATCGATACGCTCAATCTATTATCCGCATCGTTTGGCGGCTATTTCTACAAATTGGACGTTGACGGTTTTGCTAATTCTCAATGGTTCAATAAAAGTAATTCTCCACTTTATAGTTATCGCGAAGACTATTGGTTGCCCGGTTATGGTCACCATTCTTGGAATGGTCGTTTTGATTATGAACACCGAACACGTCTTAACGGAGAAAAGATTACCCTGTCGTATATGCTTGCATTGACGCGCCAACACACCGACCAAGAGACCAAGTTTTCTGACATGGTAAATTTCCCGTATGATTATACCGGCTTTTTGACAAAATCGCGTGAGCGTTTTACCGAGCATACATTCCAAATAGATTATGTGCGACCATTCTGGGTTGACCATAAATTTGAAATCGGTGCTAAATACATTGACCGCCGCAATAAGAGTAACCACAGACAAGATATGTATCAATCACCACAATATCCGTCGGTGACAACCGATTTTGACCATACTATGCAAATCGCTGCGGGTTATGCCGATTACATGTATAACAAAGGTAATTGGTCGGCTCGTGCCGGACTTCGATATGAGTACAGTTATATGCTTGGCAACTACCCTGACGGAAAAAATCCGTCGTTCGACAAGCATCTGAGTGATTGGGTGCCCCAAGCCAGTGTGAAATATCAACTTAACGAACGGCAGTCTCTGAAACTCGGCTACATCACAAGCATCACACGCCCGGGAATAACTTACCTTAATCCCGCCAAATCAATAACGCCGTCGCGCGTTGACTTCGGTAATGCTGAATTGGCGAGTGCAAGAGAGCAGCGTATACAACTGACCTATTTGTATGTCGGTCAGAAACTGACGCTTCAAGTAGTACCTCAATATCAGTTCAGCAACAATCAAATAGGTTCTATCGTTTATTCTGAAGGAGATACTCGCTATGGCACATTTGGCAATGTGATACGTCTGCGCCGTTTCCAGATAGAGGCTTATGTACAATGGAAACCATTCAGCGGCACTACATTTGTGGCTAACCTCAATTATCGTCATGCCATTCAGCGAAATTCCAATATCAACATGGAACTTACTTGTGATCCGCTGAATTATTATTTCAACATCAGTCAGAAACTTCCGTGGGAGATTAATGCATCATTCTATACATTCGGTCAATTGGGGCACGCCCAAGAAAGCACCTATGCCTATACACGCTCATTCCAGCGATATGGCTTCAATGTGCAACGGTCGTTCCTTAGTGAAGACCGATTAACCATTAGACTTACAGCTAATGCACCGTTCAATAAAAATATGCACTATCGGACACGAACTGTGCAAGGCGACATTCTCGGTTATGGCGACAACATTAACGCTCAAAATGGGCGGCAGTTTCAAATTTCTGTCAGTTTCCGTTTCGGCAAGTTAAAGTCACGTGTAAAGAAAACCGAAACAACCATTGAAAACAATGATGTGGTTGGCGGAATTAACAGAGGAAACTAAACACATCATATTACAACCATAAGCGCATCTCTTCAGGGAGGTGCGTTTTTTATGTCTTTTGCTGACTGGTTCTTTTGAGTGAACTTTGCACCAAAATCACTTCTATATAACACATGCGTACTAGGCTGATTCCCTGAGTTTTGCATTTAGGAGATTTAACGCCCTTTGTGTTCGTGCGATCTTTTTCTCTAGTAGCAGTTTTTCGTCAATGGCGCACAGTTTCGGGTCAAACTCCGTTTTGTTTTTTACCATTGTGTAGAAAATCTTTGCGATTTTGTGTGCGGTGCAGACGATGGCGAATTTATGGCCTCCCTTTGACTTCTGCCGACGGAAGTAGTATCCCAACAAATTCTTCGCGTCTTTGACAGAGTTGGCACATTGTCGGAATGCCTGGCCAGCTATATTGAGACGTTTTGGGATGTGGCTTGACAGAACTTTTCCTCCAGATATTTTGTTGTTTGGCACAAGATTGAGCCACTTGCAGAATTGTGACGCCGTGTCAAACTTATCGGTGAAATCATGACCGAGTTCCCCGATGAGCGTCAGCAATGCGTTCGCTCCGACACCCGGTATAGCCATGGCATTCACTCCCCAAAGCGCGTTGGCATACTTCTCGACATCGAAAGCCGGAGCGTTCTTTTTTGGAATGCGCTTTCCTGTGCGTTTGATTTTAGAGATGTCATCCGATACCACTGCGGCATATTGTTTTGCCAGTTCCTCTATTTTGAGCTCGCATGCCCGTGCTTGGTGCTGGAAGTGCTCGTAGTTCTCAAGGCTCTGCTTGAGTTCGAACAGGTGGTCTTCGTCCCATGTCCCCTCCAGCGAGGCCTCGAATGTCTCGCGCGATGCCTTGCAGTTGCTGTCGGCAAGCTTGGCAAGTTCTTTTGGGTCGTGATTGCCCGAGAGAATGGCCCTTATCATGCGCATGCCTGATGCTCCGGTGATGTCGCGAAGCACATTTGTGAGCTTGATGTTCATCTGCTCCATAGCCTTCTGCATGTGCTGGATGGCCTTTGCACCTTCGCTCAACTGGTTGTCGCGGTGGCGGCACAGGTTGCGGATGCGCCTGGCGAAGTTCTCCGGCTGGAAACTAGCCTTGAGCAGTCCGTAGCTGTGCAGAAGCATCAGCCATTCGGCATCGGCCTCGTCGGTCTTCTTGTCGCTGTAACTCTTAACGTCACGAGGGTTTACAAGAATCACATCAAAGCCGCGTTCTTTCAGCAACATGAACAACGACAGCCAATACACACCGGTCGCCTCCATGGCCACGGTGTCGATCCCGCAGGCTTGCAGATAATCCGCAATCTCGTTCAAGTCCTTTGTGAAACTGCCGAAGCGGCGGTTGTTCTCTGCGTCCCGGTCTGCTGGCACACACACTTGCATCTCACTGGCCGCAATGTCAATGCCTGCGGCGTTGGGATTGACAATTTTTAATGCCAATCCTTTCCTCGTCTCGATTTTTTTCGCTTTCTTTGCCATGTTTTTAGTGACTTTGAAGTTAAAGTCGAGAAAGAGACTGCCACCTCTTGAACTATTTAAACTTCTATACGGCATCTTACGGCCAATCATTCTTTCAAAGGTGCGCAGGACCGGTCTAACCTTTGGATTTTCGTTTCCAGTGGGAAAATGGCCTACTTTCTCCTTTCGACCTTCAAAGTTACTTTTTTTTGCCTTATTGATTGCCATATACTGCGAGATAGTGTTATAATCGGTTTTGTTTTGGGCGCGCCCAATGAGGGTCTAACCTCTAAACCATAACCTCTAAACTTTGTTGCAGGGTCACCAGATCGG
>CALAVD010000013.1 GCA_937892085.1 uncultured Prevotellaceae bacterium | reverse complement strand
ACACTTCGTTTGGTTCTTGCGTATTCGCTAACCGTCCCGGCGACGGCAGCGCCCGCGAGCAGGCCGCTTCCTGCCAGAAGGTGCTTGGCGGCGACGCCAACATCTGCTACGAGTACGCCACCAAGCGCTATCGCAGCAACTGCATCAACTGGGGTATTGTTCCTTTCACTATCGCTCCCGAGACCGAGTTCAACTACAACCCCGGTGACTTCGTGTTCGTTCCCGGCATCCGCGAGGCTATCGTTAGCGGCAAGGAGGAGATTGACGCCAAGGTTATCACTGCCGACGGCGTTAAGGACATCCACCTGTTCTTCCAGAACCTCACTGCCGACGAGCGTGAAATCCTGGCTCAGGGTTGCTTGATGAACTACTACAAAAGCAAGAAATAATCATTATCTATAAAACATTTAATTAGTTGTGTGGCACCCTATTAGCCATGTGCCACACAACTTTAAAAAACAAAATTTTCTTACAACAATTATGGCAGAAAAAATCAAAATGACCACTCCCATCGTGGAGATGGACGGTGACGAGATGACACGCATCCTGTGGAAGATGATCAAGGACGAACTCATCCTCCCCTTCGTGGACCTCAAATCAGAGTATTACGACCTCGGTCTCGTTAAACGTGACGAGACTCGCGACCAAATCACTATTGAAGCCGCCGAGAAGACCAAAGAGCTGGGTGTAGCTGTGAAGTGCGCTACCATCACTCCTAACCTCAAGCGAATGGACGAGTACAAACTCCACGAGATGTGGAAGAGCCCCAACGGCACCATCCGTTCTATCCTCGACGGTACTGTGTTCCGCGCTCCTATCACCATCCCGAGCATCAAGCCCGTTGTGAAGAACTGGGAGAAGCCCATCACTATCGCTCGTCACGCCTACGGCGACGTTTACAAGAGTGTAGAGCTGCGTGCCGAGGAGCCCGGCATTGCAAAGCTCGTCTTCGACGGCGTGAGCGGCAAGCACGAGGAAGTGGTGATTCACGAGTTCAAGGGCGAGGGCGTGCTTCAGGGCATGCACAACCTCGACAAGTCGATCCGCTCGTTTGCTCACAGTTGCTTCAAGTATGCTATCGACACCAAGCAAGACCTGTGGTTCTCGACCAAGGACACTATCTCTAAGAAATATGACGCTCAGTTCCGCATCATCTTCGAGGAGGTTTATGAGCAGAACTACAAGGCAGAGTTCGAGAAACTCGGTCTCGAGTATTTCTACACTCTGATTGACGACGCTGTGGCTCGCGTAATCCGCAGCAAGGGTGGCTACATCTGGGCTTGCAAGAACTACGACGGCGACGTGATGAGCGACATGGTTTCTACCGCATTCGGTTCGCTCGCCATGATGACCAGCGTCCTCGTTAGCCCCGACGGCAACTACGAGTATGAGGCTGCTCACGGCACCGTGACCCGCCACTACTATAAGTACCTCGAGGGAGAGCAGACCTCTACCAACCCAATGGCTACCATCTTCGCTTGGAGCGGCGCTCTGCGCAAGCGTGGTGAGAAGGACGGTCTCAACGACCTCATGAACTTTGGCGACCAGCTTGAGGGTGCTTGCTTCGATACCCTCAACGCCGGCATCGTTACCAAGGACCTCGTGAACCTCATGGAAGGCATCGAGCCCAAGCAGGTCAACAGCCTCGACTTCATCAAGGCCATACGCGCCAACCTCGAGAAACGCCTCGGCTGCTAATCACATCATTAGCAATACCACAACAAAAAACACCGGCAACTCATCTTGTCGGTGTTTTTTTATCCTGTATTCCGGTCTGAGCACACCAAAGAAAGATGGTAACCATCCGAAAAAAGCCGGCTAGTTAACTAGTCGGCTTTGTAATTGTACGGTAGAAGTTCTATGAGTTCTTGTTCTTCCATGTCGGGGCGCAGATTGTTGAGGGTGTCGGTGAGCCAATTGAGGGGATTGAGTTTGAGGATGTCGCAACTGACAAGGAAAGTGTAGAAGATGGCATTGTCTTCAGCTCCGCGGTCGTTCTGGCTGAACAAGTAGTTCTTTCTTCCCAGCACGCTCGGCCGTTGCCCTTGCTCAACCGGATTGCTGTCGATATGATAGAGCCCGCTCTGGGTGTACCGTTCGAGTCGGGGCCACAGATTGAGTGCGTAAGTTATGGCGTTGGCCAATGGCTCCTTGGGGGTGCAGGTTGGCAGGGTGAGTTCCATCCAAAGTTTTATGCCATCGAGGATGGGCGCGGCCAGGCGTTGGCGTTCCTGCTGCACTTGCTCAAGTGTCGCGCTTTCGTTTTTAAGGTTTTCCTCTAATGCGTATAATGTCGCTATATATTTTATCACCTCGCCGGCTTTGGGGTTGCTTTTCTGGGCGTCAACGAACTTTCGGCGCACGTGGGCCCAGCACGCCAAAGTCGTTATTTCCGGCATGTTCTCAAATTGATTATACACTTTATAGCCATCGGTCTGGATTATTCCACGATATCCCTTCAGTTGTGTGCGCGCTATCTCGCCTTCCCGTGACCCTTTGTGGTAAAAAAAGAATGTCCCCCGAGGCTTGGCGCTCACGTCCCGGAACTGCCATGCGTATCCGTTGCGGCATGCCTTGCCTTTTTGGTCGGCTATCTTCCACGGCACTTCGTCAATTTGAAGGTAGCCTTGCGACCTCACCGCCTCACATTGGCTTTCATATAGCGGATAGAGCTGGGAGGCGACGGCGTGGATCCAATTGTTGATTGTTGAACGGGAGAGGCTCACACCTAAATCGGACAGCATCCTCACTTGACGATATTCGGGAAGATGATAACTGAACTTATTCACTATCAACTGCGCTAACATGTCGGCCGCCACATGATTGCCGCCAATGATCGCGCGTGGAGCCGCCGCTTGTCTAATATCGGCCGAGAGGGCCTGTTTGTCCGATTTCATGCGCAAGACCGGGCGGTCAATGCACTCGACCCACAACTCGGCCTGGCGATAATGAAGCAGGCGGGTGTAATCATGGCCGATGACTTCATAGTCATCGGTGTTCACGCCCTCAGGCAACACAACGCGGGTCTCTTCGCGGAGACCATAATATTGGTATTTCTCGGGACGGTTCGCCTTCTTCACTTGCCTGGCGGCAGCGCGCCGCTTTGCCGCCGTGGCCTCCACCTCTTTCTCGGCCTCAGCCAATGCCTGCTTTCGGGCCAGCTCAGCCTCCTTGAACTCCTCGTCAAACAACGACGGGCCATCATAGGCCTTGGCGCGGTCCTTCTTCGAACCAAAATAACGCTGCTCGAGCCAAGCTATACGCTCAGCCATGCGCTTTATCATCTCATGACAATCAGCGATTGTCTTCGGCAGTTCGATTGTGGATCTCTGGCGGTCTTCTCTCATGGTGCAAAATTACAAAAAAACTACACCACAACCAAACCTTTTTACCTTATTTACAGCTATTTAGCATGTGTTCACACCATCTTGCCCCATAGTGTGAGCACTGCCTTGATTTTCTGTCTTTTTGGTGTCTTATAGCGCTCGCTCACGAGATAATTCATAGCGGTGGCGACGAGCCACACGAGGAGATATGCCCTCCATCAACAACACAAGCTCCGACCAACGCATCGAACGGAAGCCTACTCCCTCGCGCAAAAATATGCGACTATGAAAACGACCCTGTTCCAAACGCTTATAGTACATCACATAACCGCCATGCTCCCAATGAAGCAGTTTCATTACCTGACGAGAACGGCCCACAAAAATATACACATCACCATTGGTCGGGTCTAGACCAACGCGACGCACCTCGCCACAAAGACAATTCACGCCCATACGCATGTCTGTCGGATGCTGCGCCATTACGATTCGATTACTCTCATTCAAATTAAACATACGCTTTTTTGACCGCAAAGGTCGCAACTCACAACGAACAATGCAAGTCGGTGTATTTCGGACGGATACGCCACTGCAGCACCTTGTCGAAGAATGGTGCCTCGCCTTCCACAGTGGCGAAAGCGTTTGGCAGATACTTTCGTAGCTGCTCATCTGATGTAATTAATCTTGTTGTCATCATTGCATAAAATAAGCGGTTGATTTACCGTGCAAAAGTAAATCAACCGCTTTATAGCGCAAAAGACACAATTAATGTGCTATCCGATGACAATAATTAGTCTTCTTTAACATCATCAGTGGATTGTTCCAACTCTTTTGCACGGTATGGTAATTCTCTGCCAAACGCTTCTACTTCATCAGCGATAACCCGCTTTAGTTCTTCTTTAGGCACAATGAGTTGGTAATCTGCAACCCCTATTGGTTTGCCCATATCTTCCAATGCCAATTCGACTTCAACTTTGTCTTTTTCGGCACAAAGGATAATGC
>CALAVD010000012.1 GCA_937892085.1 uncultured Prevotellaceae bacterium | reverse complement strand
AATAGAATTAAATGGTAATAAATATGATGTAGATAGTAGTTTAGTTGATATTAAGATAGAGGCTAAAGAGGGATATAATGTTACTATTGATAATAACATTATTGCTACTCCAGGTACTGGTGTTTTCTTAACTGGTGTCGATGATGCTGTTGTGGTAAATAACTTTATTAATGTTGTTGCTAATGCTGATAAGCTATCGGGTTGGCTTGCAGTGCTTGCTGGCGCTATGATTGGCGCTTTTGTGGTGATGTTTGTCATATTGTTGCTCTCGTCGGTTATCAAAAGCAATATTATGTTACTTATTGCTGGAATTATGATTGGCTATTTGGCATCGTCATTAATTACTCTTTTAAACTTTTTTGCAACTGCCGAGGGAGTTCATTCTTATACCATTTGGGGCATGGGAAACTTTGGAGGAGTGCCGCTTTCACAAATGCCGTTATTTATCATAATTGTTTTGTTTGGACTTGCATTGTCAGTTATGCTGATAAAACCACTCAATGCACTTCTGCTTGGCGAAAATTATGCTGAGAATCTGGGAGTTAACATTAAATTGGCGCGCAGTTTGCTGCTTTTCACAACAGGTCTACTCTCGGCTATTGTTACCGCTTTTTGTGGACCAATATCTTTCATTGGGCTGGCAGTGCCGCACATTGCACGAATGATTATGCGTACTTCAAACCATGTGAAACTTGTGCCGACAACTATTCTAACCGGTTCATTTATAGCGCTTATGTGCAATTTTGTTTGCCATTTGCCCGACAAATTCGGCATACTTCCACTAAATGCCGTTACGCCTATTTTTGGTGCGCCTGTAATCATTTATATTATTATAAATCAACGTAAAATGCGATATTTTAATTGAACACTGACATCAACATACTGACAACGCGTGATTTGCAAATTGGGTACGAAAAGCCATTGTGTAAGTCTTTGAATTTGAATTTGAAATGTGGCAATTTAACCTGTCTGATTGGCTCTAACGGAGTAGGAAAATCGACATTGTTGCGCACTCTTGCAAATTTGCAAGCACCAATTTCAGGGCAAATTCTGATTAATGGTGTTTCAATTCAATCAGTTTCAAAGTCGGAGTTAACACGTTCTTTATCAATTGTTTTAACCGATAAGGCGGCAGCTGGCGGACTTACAGTTTTCGAACTTGCCGCTATGGGCAGACACCCTTATACTAATTTTTTTGGACGAATTACCGACGATGATAAAAATATTATTGATAAATCGCTTGAACAAGTTGGTATCGCGCATAAAAAAGATTCGTATGTATCAGAACTATCTGATGGTGAACGCCAGAAAGTAATGATAGCCAAAGCCTTAGCGCAACAAACTCCAATTCTAATTTTAGACGAGCCAACAGCTTTTCTTGATGCAGCGGCAAGGGTTGAAGTGATGCAATTGCTGCATTGTGTTGCAAATGAGCAAAATAAAGCAGTTCTTGTATCAACTCACGAAGTCGGTTTGGCTATGCAAATTGCTGATAATATGTGGATTATGTTAAAATCAGGATTTAAAGCTGGCACAACTGCCGAAGTGGCAAGCAGTGGTGTGATGGATGAGGTATTTGACAATCAGTCTGTTAAGTTTGATGCTGACACTTACTCCTACCGGATTGTCGGCTGCAGCCATTAGGCCATTCATGCTTTTGATTCAGTTTTTTTTTGATGTGTGCACCTGCTGTTCTGTAAATCATTAAATAACTACTTTTGTGCGCTTATAGGAGAATGTTATGTCGCAAAAAGAAACTATTGAAAATGAAGAGTTTATACGCGTATACGGAGCGCGTGTACACAATCTGAAGAATATTGATGTAACAATTCCCCGCAACAAACTGGTTGTGATAACCGGACTGAGCGGCAGCGGCAAGTCGTCACTGGCCTTCGACACCATCTTCGCCGAAGGTCAGCGCCGTTACATCGAGACATTCTCCGCCTACGCCCGCAACTTCCTCGGCGGCATGGAGCGCCCCGACGTCGACA
Source organism: uncultured Prevotellaceae bacterium (assembly GCA_937892085.1). Taxonomy (GTDB): domain Bacteria; phylum Bacteroidota; class Bacteroidia; order Bacteroidales; family Muribaculaceae; genus Sodaliphilus. The sequence goes on along the minus strand of CALAVD010000012.1, from coordinate 2,334 downwards.
AGATTACCGGTCTCTCACCCGTCATCAGCATTGAGCAAAAGACAACAAACAAGAACCCGCGTTCCACCGTTGGCACGACGACCGAGGTTTACGACTACCTGCGACTGCTCTATGCCCGCGCCGGCCGCGCCTACAGCTACATGACGGGCGAACCGATGGTGAAATACACCGAGGAACGGGTGGTTGAGATGATTCAGCACGACTACGCCGGGCGCCGCATCCTCATTCTGGCACCACTGGTGCGCAGCCGCAAAGGCCACTACCGCGAACTCTTCGAGTCCATGCGACGCAAAGGCTATCTGAACATCCGTGTGGACGGTGTGCTCAAGGAAATCACACAAGGCATGAAGGTGGACCGCTACAAGAACCACGACATAGAGGTCGTCATCGACAAGATGCAAGTCCCCACCATCCCATTGGCCCCAGACCCATTAGTCCCATTGGACCCATTAGTCCCATTAGACCCATTGGCCCCATTAGCCCCATTAGCCCCAGAGCACCCAGTCCCCTACCCCACCCCTAACGACCGCCTGAAACGCTCCATTGCCTTAGCCATGAAACAGGGCGAAGGACTGATTATGATTATGGACAAGGACACGGGCGAGGTGAAGTTCTTCTCGAAACGCCTGATGTGTCCAACGACAGGCATCAGCTATAGCGACCCCGCCCCCAACAACTTCTCGTTCAACTCGCCTCAGGGCGCCTGTCCGCACTGCAAGGGACTGGGCGTCGTCAGCGAGATAGACCTGGCAAAGGTCATTCCTAACCGGAAACAGAACATCCACGATGGCGGCATAGCACCCTTGGGGAAATACAAGAACCAGATGATATTCTGGCAGGTGGATGCCATCCTGAAGAAATACGACTGCGACCTGAAGACACCCATTGCCGACATTCCCGACGAGGCACTCCAGGAGCTGCTCTACGGCTCGTTGGAGAACGTGCGCATCGACAAGGAACTGGTGCATACCAGCAGCGACTACTTCGTGGCCTTCGACGGTATCATCAAGTACCTGCGTCAGGTGATGGAGAACGACGACTCCACCTCCGGCCAGAAGTGGGCCGACCAGTTCCTGGCCGAAACCGTCTGTCCCGAATGTCACGGACAGCGCCTAAACCGCGAGGCACTATCATACAAGATCTGGGACAAGAACATCTCTGAACTGTCCAGCATGGACATCAGCGAGCTCCGCGAATGGTTCGACAAACTGGAAGCCCCAGAAGCCCCATCAGCCCCATCAGACCCATTAGACCCATTAGACCCATTAGACCCATCAGACCCATCAGACCCATCAGACCCATCAGACCCATCAGCCCCATCCCCCCTCCCCAGACTCGACTCCCAGCAACGCCAGATAGCCGCTGAGATCCTGAAGGAAATCCGCACCCGCCTGGACTTCCTCTTGGAGGTGGGTCTCGACTACTTGGCACTGAACCGCCCGTCAGCCTCGCTCTCTGGCGGTGAGAGCCAGCGCATCCGCTTAGCCACGCAGATAGGCTCACAGCTGGTCAACGTGCTCTACATCCTCGACGAACCGTCCATCGGTCTGCATCAGCGCGACAACGAACGGCTCATCAGCTCACTGAAGGAGCTCCGCGACCTGGGCAACACGGTCATCGTCGTCGAACATGACCGCGACATGATGCTGGCTGCCGACTATATCGTCGACATTGGTCCACGTGCCGGCCGTAAAGGCGGCGAAGTGGTGTTCCAAGGCACGCCCGAACAACTACTGAAGGCCGACACGCTGACGGCACAGTATTTAAAGCCCACCCCAGACCACTCCCAAAGGGAGGGGGGGGTGAATGATACTCCAATCGCTGAAAAGCTGTCGCAAAGTAACAAAAAAACTCCCCTCCCCTTCGGAGGGGACGGGGGTGGGCTTCTCATCCTCCGCGGCTGCACCGGCAACAACCTGAAGAACGTGACGGTGGAGTTCCCCTTGGGCAAACTCATCCTGGTAACCGGCGTGTCGGGCAGCGGCAAGTCGACGCTCATCAACGAGACGCTGCAGCCCATCCTCTCGCAGCATTTCTACCGGTCGTTGAAGAAACCCATGCCCTACGAGCGCATCGAGGGCATGGAGCTGATAGACAAGGTGGTCAATGTCGACCAGTCGCCATTAGGGCGCACGCCGCGCTCGAACCCTGCTACCTATACCGGCGTGTTCAGCGACATCCGCTCGCTGTTTGTCAACCTGCCAGAGGCGAAAATCCGCGGCTATAAGCCCGGACGCTTCTCATTCAACGTCAAGGGCGGACGCTGCGAGACCTGCGGCGGCAATGGCTACAAGACCATCGAGATGAATTTCCTGCCCGACATACAGGTGCCCT
>CALAVD010000011.1 GCA_937892085.1 uncultured Prevotellaceae bacterium | reverse complement strand
TGCTACGTTGAGCGGTCACGCTCAGGCAATGGCGCACATGTCTGGTTGTTCTTTGAATCGCCCATCCGGACGGGAAAGGCACGACAGTTGGGCAACGCAATACTCACCGAAGCGATGAGCCGGGATGTATGCCTTTCGTTCAAATCCTACGACCGCTTCTTTCCCAACCAGGACATGCTGCCCGAAGGTGGCTTCGGCAATCTCGTAGCACTGCCGCTGCAGGGCCAAGCACGCAGGCAGGGCAACAGCGTGTTTGTTGACGAAGACTTTGAGCCATATCCCGATCAATGGGTGCTTTTGCATCAAATTGACAAACTCGCTGAGCAAAAAGTAGATGGACTCTTGCAACGTCACGCCAACACCCCCGCCCTCGGGAGTCTATCAACCACCAGCGAAACCAAGCCATGGGAAGTACCAGTTGCGCCAGTGTTCGACAAGAACGATTTCACGGATGTCGTGGAAATCACAAAGGCCAACATGCTATACATCCCCATGCAGGGGCTATCCGCCAAGGTGGTCAATCATCTCAAGCGCATAGCCTCGTTCCGTAATCCTGAGTTTTACAGCAAACAGGCCATGCGTTTTTCCACATATAATGTGCCGCGCATCATTTCATGTGCCGAGATTATTGATGACTATCTGACTCTGCCTCGCGGTTGCGAAGACGCAGTAGTGGATTTCCTTAAAGAACAGCAGGTTGTCTATAAGTTCGTTGACAAGACCAATGTCGGCAAACAGATACCAGTTCGGTTCAAAGGCACGTTATACGACAACCAGAAAGAGGCTGTGAATGTGCTCAGCCAACATTCCGATGGCATATTGTCAGCCACCACTGCTTTCGGCAAAACGGTTACTGCAATCGGATTAATCGCTCAATTGGGAGTGAACACGTTGATACTGGTTCACAACAAGGCACTGCTCGACCTGTGGAAGCAAAAGTTTGAGGAATTTCTAATCATTGACCACAAACTAGAGGAACAGCCCAATAAGCGCGGACGTAAAAAGAAGTGGTCACCAATAGGGACTCTAAGTTCCTCCGGCAACTCGCTGCATGGCATTGTTGATATTGCGCTTTTGCAGTCGTGCGTAACTGACGGTGAAGTGAAGCCATTCGTCAAAGGCTACGGCTTGGTGATTGTCGATGAATGTCATCATGTATCGGCGGTGAATTTTGAGCGCGTTCTCAAAGAGGTGACAGCCGGGCGTATCTATGGGCTCACTGCCACCCCAATTCGCAAAGACGGATTGCAGCCTATCTTCTTCATGCAATGCGGACCGATTCGATTCACGTCCGATTCTCATCAACAGATGGCAAGCCAAAGTTTCACAAGACTACTCATGCCGAGATTTACACCGTTCCGAAGCATTGACGAGGCCAACGACAATTATACCAACGTCATTCAGCAACTTGCCGAGGACGAGCATCGCAACCGCCTTATCGTTGAGGACGTGTGCCACGCACTTGCTGAAAAACGTTCGCCCATAGTTCTCACCAATCTCACTGCGCATGTAGCGACTCTAGCCGAGATGTTGCAACCGCATTGCAGAAACGTCATTACGTTGGTCGGAGCCGAAAGCCAAAAAGAGAAACGGTTGAAGATGGAGCAGTTACGCAATGTCGCCGACGATGAGTCATTGGTCATAGTTGCAACAGGCAAATATATTGGCGAGGGGTTTGACTGCCCTCGCCTCGACACTCTATTTCTTGCTCTCCCGGTGTCGTGGAAAGGGATCATTGTACAATATGCAGGGCGACTGCATCGCGATTTTGAGGGCAAGGAAGAGGTGCATATCTACGACTATATCGACATCAATGTGCCTCTCTGCGAGGCGATGTACCGCCGTCGGCTCAAGGGTTATGCCGCTGTGGGATACTCACTTGGACCCGACGGACTTTTTGCTGAGGTTAAAGACGAGAGCAGCCTGATTTACGATGGTCGCTCATTCCTTCCCCCCTTCATGCGAAGTCTATCGCAGGTAAAACGAAGCCTCGTCATTGCCTGCCCAAAAGTAAAACCGACCCGCAATTCACACATCTTGGCACGCCTGCTTGACCTGACTACACAGGGCATCAAGATTGCCGTTATAACGAGAGAAGCCAATGAATATACCGAGCGACTGCAAATGCATGGCACACAAATAATCCTCAAAGATAATCTCACACTCAACTGCGCCATCTTCGACCGCTCGGTCGTGTGGTACGGCAGCGTCTCCATCCTCGGCTACCATAGTGCCAACTACAACATCATCACCCTCCACAACCCGGAACTAGCCACCACCATTCTCAACACCCTCAACAAATAATCTGATTATTTTGGCCCTACAATTCTCTTTTTTCTACTATTCATCCTTAGCTTGATTCCCATGCTCTAATTTCATCATCGATCGAATAACGGCCTCAAAGTTGCGCTGTGGTCTCTTGTGATGATTAAACCGGTAGCTATATTCGTCGAGATAGCCTTGCAGATTGTTGTAGGAACAGTTGTGCCTTTCCTTGCCTATCCAGTACTTCAGTTCAGCGAAGTAATCCATTAGAGGTTGCATCCTTTTGGTCCGTGGTGATAAGAACTCTATCTGATATTCCTTTTGCAAGACTTTGAAGCCATACGCATCCAGCATTAATATATGTGCTGATGGATCTATAGATTGGTTGAGGAAAGGCCTAAGGTATTTTGCCTTTGCTTCATTTATGACTTGGACAATTGCTTTTTCTACTCTCCTCTTTTTAATTTGTACGGCTACTGCCACTCGTTGTTTCGGCCTGGTTTGTTGAAAATACCATGTTGATGACTCTTCGTCATAGATGTTCAAGATGCGAATGGCAACATCGCCTACAAGTTTCTTTTGCGTTATTTTCCCCATAGCATACTGAACCTTTTTCTTAAAAGCCCAGCAAGTCTTTTGCTGCAAACCGAACTGTCTTGCCAATTCAGCCGAAGAGCACCCTTCGCTTGAGTTGGCAATTTTATAGATGATGGAGAATGCCGTTAAAAGTGGAAACTTCAGTTTCTCAAACATTGTTCCGGCGGTTACACTCTCATCATACTTGCATTTGTTACATCTGCGAGAATATGGTGTTCTGCCTCTGTGAAAAGTAACATTACCACATCTCTTACATACAAAACTCTCGTTTGGCCACTTTATATTCGCCAGATAATGAATGCACTCATCATTACTGTTGAATCTTTGAAGAAATATGGATTCTTGGTCGCTCATATGCGTTGACTGATATTGTACGATGCAAAGGTAACAATAATGTTTTATTGGGCGCACTAAATACCTAATCAAATTTGTGTCTTTTGCTATTTTCCAGGCACATAGTACTTTTGTAGCGTCACATTTGATAACGCCGGAGAAGGCGCCATCCTATCAATGGCGAGTCAGATATGAACATGCGCTCGCAGTAGACTGGCATACCGAGTGGAGCGCCATAAACATATGCCAACCATTCAAAACATATTGAATTCAGAGAGTAACATCATCATCCAAGTTTCATTGGAGGACCTGAAGGCATTTGCCCAGGAGATTTTAATCGGGGCAAAGTCTATCGCCATGATTGAGGCTGAGGCCGCTGCCAGCAGCGACCAGTTGTTAACTGTCGACGAGGCTGCACGTCTGTTGTCGGTGTCGAAGATGACGCTCTACCGTTGGGACCAGAACGGCATCCTCAGGAAGGTGGAGATTGGCGGCAAGCGCCGCTACCGCAAGAGTGACATCGAACGTCTGGCCGGTTGTAAAATGTGATGCGCCTTATGGAGAAGAACAACTTACAACCCCAGTCCGGCAAGCTCCGTCTTCATGAAGACGTAGAGTTGCCCATTGACGGTCTGCCCCAAATGGTGCAGCAGTACATCAACGAGATTGTGCGCGTCTATCACTGCCCAATCGAGTTCCCTACCGTGGCCGTGTTCAGCGTGATCGCGTCGGCAATAGGCAAACGAGTGAAGATTACCGACCGCAAGTTCATTAATCACTTTCGGGCGAAGGCGTTTTGCGTTTCAATAATATGAACTTACATAGATTCTAATCTGACAACTATAGTCATTATCCCAATCATCAGTGTGCTTTTGAAAGCGGAATGCGCATTTATACCCTTGAAGCTGGTTTCCAAATAGATCTATGCGTTTACCTCTCATGTCCTCCTGATAAAATGGGCTTACACACACTATTATGTTGTTATGCGTTACATCATTCTTGAGAATCTCAATTATTGGTTTGAAATCAAATTCTTCAAGGTCCAATACATTGGAGAATATATGAAGTACATAATTCGATTTTGGTTTTATGTGGTCTTGATTAAGATGAGATGCATCTATGAGAAGTGGCTTTATTTCAGCGTTATAATAAAACCCATCCAAATATTTTATGCATTTAATAAGACAAGATCGAGACGGCTCTATTAGTGTTATATCTTTTATGGCGTCGTTATCAATGTTTTGAGATAGCAAAAAGTCAGAAAGCACCATCTCTGCAATGCCTTGTCCGCATCCATAGTCAACTAAAGAAATAGCACCCTCTATCCATAGTTTATGAGGAATATGTTCGAAAGCCTGCATAAGTTTTGCTTGATGAATAGTTCCATATTTATGGAGATATAAAATCATCTGCTCCTCCGATGTTAAGATTCCCTTTCCATTTTCTAGTTGTTTTGTCAAAGCTTCAATTTTGCTTTCACTCATTGATCCTACTTGAGCATGTGCATGCTGAATGATTTGTTCAAATGTAAGTGTGTTTTTCATCGGTTAAATGTATTGTATTATGGTTTCTGAATCTTGGCTATGACGTTTAAGATTGAGGGCGGCTGATTGTGGAGAAGTATTGGCATAGCAGTATTTGCATCCGTGGGCGCAAGTGTTGTAGCTGCCGATGTCTTTGGCCAATATGCATCCACACCATTTTCGTTGCCCGCCATCTTTCTTTGCCGAGTAGAGGAATTGTTGAAGCGTTGAATCGTCTGGAGCCAATCGCGCAATTAGCTCGGGGTCAATACAGCGGTTGTGCTCAATGCCATATTGCTCCATAGCTATGCTTTCGGCGCATGTGGCGAGTGTATAGTTCCACCGTTCAAGATTCATCCGGCTCAATTTCGAGGTAAATTCATTCATCAGTTCCTCATCCCAATCCCTATATTTCACTCCGGCTCGAATTAGGTTATGTCTCACTTTGGGATAGGTGGCAATATCGGCAAAACTGAAAACCAGTTTGTCAGTGTAGCCACGTAGTTGGTCGCCGATATGTGCAATCTTCTCAAGCAAATTGTCGATGGAGATTGTGTCAGTGAGTATGAGCGGATCAAAACGCCATATTACGCTTCCTCTACCCAATTGATCAACGAACCGTTGAAAAGTCTCAATGCGCTCGACCAATGCTGGTACATTCGGCTCAAGTCCCTCATTTTCATAGTTGTTAAGTGTGAATTGGATATAGCATCCAATTCCCCGCTCTTTCAACTCAGCGAGATGCGGTAGCAGTGGCTTCGGATTCTTCGACCAGAAGACAATCATGCGCGTCTAGGGATCACGACTAAAGCAGTGCGAGTATTTTCGTTGCACGT
>CALAVD010000010.1 GCA_937892085.1 uncultured Prevotellaceae bacterium | reverse complement strand
GTCAGTTCATTGCCACTCAATGACCAGGAGAAATCGATATCTTGCAGCACAGACCCTTTTTGAGATTTTTTGTATTTTCCAGTATGATCTTCATCGAATGAGTAATACATCTCAAGTCCCGAATCCAGATACAACACCCACTCCCCAACAAGCATCTGCTCCTTGGTCTTTGGCTCTTTTTTATCGTCACCGCATGAAGTAAGGACGAATGGCAGCGCAAGTGCCAGTAATAAAAGTATTTTCTTCATAACAAAATAAGGATTATGTTCTAATATTTCTGCAAAGTTAAGCATTAATTTTTAATTACACTTTTTTTCTGCAATTTATTGTCCTTTTGATTTGGTATTAAATAATAATTGAAAAGATGTCCCTTGCCTAACCCACATAAATATTTCCAGTCGCAACAAGTGAGTTCCGGTTCTTGTTCATGCCCCTCAATCCATAAATAACATCCCCGCCGCAGTGTGTGGGCAGGGATGTTGTTGAAGTGAAGTGTGGCGTCACTCGCCATCGTCTTCTTGTTCTTTTTGTTTCCTCAGGCGATCTTCCTTTTTGCTTGAGGAACTGCTTGTGTCTTTCTCTTCACTAAGGTCAATTTCCTGCTTTTTACTGTCGATGACCCGATATTGCAGGTAGGCGAGGTCTTGGTCGGGCATGATTTTGAATTTGCGCCCGTACTCTCTGCGCCATTTTGAGTAGAGGCTGATGAAGCCTTTCTTGAGATAGGCATCGACAAAAGGATGGACATACATAATGAAACCTTTCACGCCCAAGTCGTTGACAAGGTAGTCGAGCTTGTCCTTGAGGCGGTCGGTGAAAAGCAGCGAAGGCAGAATCTCCCCTTTACCTCCACAAGAGGGGCACGTCTCGCTCGTGACGATGTCGAGTGCTGGTCGCACTCGCTGGCGGGTAATCTGCATCAAGCCAAACTTGCTGAGCGGCAAGATGTTGTGTCGCGCTCGGTCCTTTTGCATCACTTCTCGCATGTGGTCGTAGAGGGCTTGCCGGTGCTCGCTCTTTGCCATGTCGATGAAGTCGATGACGATGATGCCTCCCATGTCGCGTAGCCTGAACTGGCGCGCTATCTCATCGGCAGCCAGCAGGTTCACGTCGAGAGCGTTGCTCTCTTGGTCGGTGGTCTTGCGTGACCTGTTACCCGAGTTCACATCGATGACGTGCAATGCCTCGGTGCTTTCAATAATTATGTATGCGCCCGAACGGAACGATACCGTTTTTCCGAACGACGACTTCATCTGCCTGGTGACATTGAACTTGTCGAAGATGGGCATGTCGTCGCTGTAAATCTTCACGATGTCGCCACGGTCGGGGGCGATTAGGCTCACATAGTTGTGAATCTGCTCGAAAATCTCGGCGTTATTCACATGGATGCTCTCGAAATCGGGGCTGAAGATGTCGCGTATCAAACTCACGGCACGGCTGTCCTCCTCAAAGAGGAGGCTCGGAGCCGGGCTGTAGTTGATCTTGGCGACACTGTCCTCCCAGCATTTTTGCAGCACCCTCAGCTCGCTGTTAAGCTCAGCAGCGCGTTTGCCCTCGGCCGACGTCCTGACGATGACGCCAAAGTTCTTGGGCTTGATGCTCTCCACCAGTCGGCGCAGGCGCATCTTCTCGGCGCGGTCCTTAATCTTTTGTGATACCAGAATCTTGTTGTTAAACGGTATCAGCACCAAGAAACGCCCAGTGAAGGTGATCTCGGTCGTGAGGCGAGGACCCTTTGTCGATATCGGTTCCTTAGAAATCTGCACTATCAGTTCCTGACCCTGTGTGAGCACGTCGGTCACTGAACCATGCTTGTCGATATCGGGCATCAGCTTCATCTTCGAGAGGCTCACCGGTCGCTTGCCGGCGCTCTCTTTGAGCTGCTTGATAAACTCGCAATAGCTGTTGAATTGTGAGCCCAAATCAAGGTAATGAAGAAACGCCTCCTTGCCATATCCCACATTGACAAATGCGGCATTAAGTCCTGGCATCAGCTTCTTTACCTTGGCAAAATAGAGGTTACCCACTGCATAGGAGGCATCGCGCGTCTCCTTTTGTAGCGACATCAGGCGTCCGTCTTCGAGCAAGGCGGTGCTGATGCTTGTGGGCCGTACGTCAACAATCAGTTCACTTTTCATTGTGAATTTTTTTGTTCAATCCCACCGCTCATTGACGAACTTGCTACACAATGATAATGCTATTATGGCGCAAGTTCGGCGAGAGCGGAATCAAATCCCCGGTTGCGGGGACTGCATTTTGTATATAGAAAGAACAGGTCAATTAATGTCACCCGTCATGGCACGAGGCACACAAGAGCATCCATCCATTGGCCTGTTCGCCCTATAGACTCTTTTAGAAAGAATTACTTCTTGTTCTTGTGGCGGTTCTTTCTAAGCCTTTTTTTGCGCTTATGCGTAGCCATCTTGTGGCCTTTTCTCTTTTTTCCGCTTGGCATTGTTATTGTATTTTTAGGAAATTATTAATAATTATGTGTCAAGGATTATTTCTTAACCTGCTCCATGAACACCTTTGCGGGCTTGAAAGCTGGGATCTTGTGCTCTGGAATGATGATGGCGGTGTTCTTAGAAATGTTGCGAGCGGTCTTCTGCGAACGAGTCTTAACGATGAAGCTGCCGAACCCTCTCAGATAAACGTTCTCACCCTCAGCAAGTGAATCCTTTACGGTTTCCATGAATTTCTCAATTGTCTCCAATACTGAGACCTTGTCAATGCCTGTTGATTTAGCGATTTCGCTAACGATATCTGCTTTAGTCATTTTAGTAAAAATTTAAAGTTTATTTTTAAAAATATAATTTACACACTCTCTTGAGGGTAAAATCAGCTACTCACTTGCCTTAAAAAATGAGCAATCGCCTAAAAAACAAGCAAATAAATGATACCCTCTTTTTTTGCAACTGCAAATATCGCACTTTTTTTTGAATTACGGCATATAATTACAAAAAAAAAGTCGTTTT
>CALAVD010000009.1 GCA_937892085.1 uncultured Prevotellaceae bacterium | reverse complement strand
TAGCGGGCTATGTTGCAAGGATTTAACGAAGCAGATGCCGAAAAGAAACAAAAACTGCCAAGAACCCATCTCAACATTTTATTAATTTATAGAACCCACCTTAATAAAACAGAACACCCGGCAATTTCATTCCATTTCAGTCACACCCTCTATACCTAACAACCGCTGACGCAAGTCTGGCATCTTGTCGGCATCGGCCTGCACGGTCATGGAGCACACGTTGTCAAATTGTTGGTCAAGCACCTTTAGGTCACTATTTTTTACCAGTTTCATCACGTCGTTCATGGCAAGGTAAGGAAATGTGAACGAGAGTGTTGCCTGTTCGTGGCACTCCAGTATCTCACCTGCCTCAATCGCAGTGCGAGCTGCCTCACGGTAAGCCACAATAAGCCCTGAGGTGCCAAGCTTGATGCCACCAAAATAGCGCACCACGGCAATCACCACATTGGTAAGCCCATAAGAGTTGATTTGCCCCAAGATGGGTTTGCCTGCTGTGCCACTCGGCTCGCCGTTGTCACTCGAGAGGTACTCGTTGCGCTCTGTGCCCATCATGTAGGCCCAGCAGCAGTGGCGCGCGTCATGATATTTATTGGCAATCTGCTTTATCAGTGCCTTCGCCTCGTCGGCACTGGCGGCAGGCTGCGCAATAGCAATGAACTTACTCATCTTCTCCTTGTAGATGCCTTGCGACACGCCTTTCAACGTCTTGTAAAAATCACTCATAAAATTTCTAACGATGAAACTTTAGATAAATTAGGCGGCGCTTAGGAAATAAAAATCAAAAACTCGTCTTTGATTTTATATTTCTCTCACCTTGCACTAATTTTGTGCAAAAATAATAAATAATTCACATTTCAGGCAATTTCTCAACTTTATTTTGTAACTTTGTAGCAGTTTTTAATGAAAATTATTGCATAAACAATTATTTATCAAACAAATAACATAGAACCAACATGGCAACCTATTTTGAATGTAAAGTGAAATATGACCGCACGCTTGAGACTGGCGCGCAGAAGACAGTTACTGAACCCTATCTTGTTGATGCCCTCTCGTTTACCGAGGCCGAAGCACGCATCACCGAGGAGATGATGCCCTTCACCACCGGCGAGTTTGCCGTCACAGCAGTGAAGAAGGTGAAATTCGACGACATCTTCTTCCACCAGGGTGGTGACCGCTGGTACAAGGTGAAAATCAACATGATAACCATTGATGAGAAGACTGCTGCCGAGAAACGCACCTCCAGCAACTCGCTCGTGCAAGCCAGTGAGTTCAAGGAAGCTCTCAACACCTTCCTCGAGAACATGCGCGGCACGGCCTTCGACTACGAAATCGCCGCCATCGACGAGACACCACTGATGGATGTCTTCGCCGCCAACCTCTCTGAGACTCTCGCCGACAAGAAAGCAAAAGAATAATAATAACTTTTAGAACACTTTGTGTTCATCTCAAACAAAAACAACAAGAGCTAACAAACCTAACAAATTTTTTCTACAATTTTTGACAATTTTATTTTGTTGTTCTTGTTTGATTTTGTTTTCTTTGTTTGACTTTTTAAACTCAATAAGCACAACAAGGATGTCTATCGCTCAAAACATACAGCGCATCACGGCGCAACTACCCGAGGGAGTGAAACTCGTAGCGGTGTCGAAATTCCACCCGGTGGAGAGATTGCAGGAGGCTTACAATGCAGGACAACGCATTTTCGGTGAGAACCGTGCGCAGGAACTCGCCGCTAAAGCACCACAACTGCCCACCGACATCGAGTGGCACTTCATCGGTCACTTGCAGAAGAATAAAGTGCGCATGGTAATACCCTGGGCATCAACCATTCAAAGTATCGACTCTATAGAACTGCTTCAACTTGTTAACAAAGAAGCTGCAAGAATCAACAGACACATTAAAGTCCTACTCCAGCTCCATATAGCTAAAGAGCAGACAAAGAGTGGGTTTACTGTTGATGAAGTTCTAAAAGTTGCCAATGAGGGCAGTTTCAACAATTTGAGCAATGTCATCATCGCTGGAGTGATGGCTATGGCAACTTTCACCGATGATATGCAGCAAGTAGCAAGCGAGTTTGAACTTGTGCACAAAACATTCCTTACCCTGCGCGATAAGCTTAACAGCGAGGCATTCACTCAAATCAGCATGGGCATGAGCGACGACTGGCACATCGCCGTGCAACATGGAGCCACGCTTGTGCGCATCGGCACCGACATCTTCGGACAAAGAGAATACTGATCATTTAAATTCATTTGTATCTTCTGTCAGAAACAAATCATCAACTTGATAAGTGGCAGCGCATTAGCGCATTTACTTGTAAATTATTAACATTAAAAATACTATCAAAAACAATGGCACAACAAAAAAAACAATGGGTTGCTATCATCATGATGTTCTTCCTCTTTGCGATGATAGCTTTTGTGACCAACCTGTGCAGCCCAATGGCGGTAATTGTGAAGAACCAGTTTCACGCCTCAAGCTTCGCTGCGCAATTAGGTAATGCAGCCAACTTCATTGCCTACCTCGTGATGGGCATTCCCAGCGGACTGCTGCTCAAGAAGTTAGGATACAAGAAAACTGCGCTTCTGGCTATCGCTATCGGTATGCTTGGCGTGTTTATACAGTACATGAGCGGATGGGAGAGCATCGAGAGCTTCTGGGTTTATCTACTGGGAGCCTTCATAGCAGGATTCTGCATGTGCATGCTCAACACTGTTGTGAACCCAATGCTCAACCTCATGGGAGGTGGCGGCAACAAGGGAAACCAGCTCGTGCAGTTTGGTGGAGTGTGCAACTCTCTGGCTGCCGTGGCAGTAACCATCATCATGGGTGCGCTCATCGCCGATGCCGCCCACGCCGAGATTGAAGACGCCACACCCGCTCTGATGATTGCCTTAGGCATTTTTGCCGTGGCTTTCATCGTGTTGCTATTCGCAAAAATCGAAGACCCCGACGAGAACGACAACGAAGAAACATCTCAAGAAAAAAACGAGAAATCATTGCTTTCGGGAGTGTTTGGTTACCGCCACTTTGTGTTAGGCATCATCGCCATCTTCCTTTACATGGGTCTTGAAGTGGGACCTCCCACCTACATGCTTCAGTATCTCACTGCCGACACTCCCGAGATGATCGCCAAGAAAGAGGCCATCCTCACTGGCATCGAGGGCAAGCTCGCCCAGGATGTGGCAAAAGACTACCACATGCTCTACGATTCCTACACCGAGACTATGGAAAAGAAGCAAGACACCTACCCCGCCACCGAGCAGGGAATTAAAGACTCGCTTGCCGTTGCCGACCTTGAGAACGACATCATAAAGACCGCCGAACAAATCGAGCAGAAAAAACTCACCAAAGAGGTGATGCACGAGACCGAGCCAGGCCTGATGATGACAGCCACCATAGCAGGAGGCATAGTGGCTATATACTGGTTCCTCATGCTCATTGGACGATTGATAGGTGGTGTGATAGGCGCTAAAATCAGCAGCCGGACACAAGTGACAGTGTGCGCCACAATGTCGATAGCACTAGTGCTGCTGGGAATGTTCCTGCCTAAAGACATTACCTTCCAGATGCCGGGCATCGACTGGGGCGACATGAAAATCCTGTGGGGAGAGACACCCATCAGTGTGCTATGCTTCATCCTGGTGGGACTGTTCACGTCAGTCATGTGGGGAGGCATCTTCAACATGGCCGTTGAGGGACTGGGCAAATACACCAGCGTGGCATCAGGTCTTTTCATGACCATGGTGTTTGGTGGAGCGCTGCTTGTACCTCTGCAAGGATGGATTGCCGACATTTTCCAATCTTACATCATCAGCTTCATCATTCCACTGGCCTGCGCCGCCTACATCTTGTTCTACGCTCTCATTGGCAGCCGGCCATCCAAGAAGGCAAAACTCGAAGAAGCAGCCTAAAAAAACGCTCCTTCCATAGAATCATAATCAAGGGCATCGCATCTTTCGGTGCCCTTTTTCTGCTCTTTTTTCTTTTTTTTCGCACAAAATCGCGAAAACTCTTGCACATTATTAAAAAATATAGTAATTTCGTCACGTATTATGCTTAATATATATTTATAGATTATGATCAACGATAAACTGATGACTCGTGCGGCCAACAACATTCGCATTCTTGCAGCCGCAATGGTGGAGAACGCCAAGTCGGGGCACCCAGGCGGCGCTATGGGTGGTGCCGATTTTGCCAATGTGCTCTACAGCTCATTCCTCGTGCACGACCCCGACGACCCCCGCTGGTTCGCTCGCGACCGTTTCTTCCTCGACCAGATCG
>CALAVD010000008.1 GCA_937892085.1 uncultured Prevotellaceae bacterium | reverse complement strand
CAGTTCGTCAAGTATCATAGCATAATATTTTTTAGTTTGCTAAATTACAAAGAAAAAATAAGAGCATCAAAAAAAGATGCTCTTTTGTGATTTTTGCAAAACTTTTTAGGCAAACATGAAAATGCTCCTGCTTGAGGTTGTGATGTTGTGGCTTTCAGCTTTGTACTTACCGTTAAGCCAGTTGATGGCTTCTTCGAGCAGACCGTTGACAAAGGTGTCGTTAGTGCACTTTTGGCACTCCTTCAAGCTCTTTACACACAGTTTCTTCTCGCTGGCAGTGATTACTCCGTCGGCTTGTTTGCACAGTTGCAGAAGCTCGGTGGCGTAAACAGAGCCTTTGCCAGGTGAGTTTTTCTCTTTCTCCTTGAATTTGTTACAGTACAAGGCAAAAGTGGTGAGCCATGTGGTGTTGTCGAAGTCCCAGTCGCTGTCGTAGTCGTTGCGATTTGGATTAGTGTAATACTTGAGGCTGTAGCCATTGCCGAGTTTGTCGCGCAGCACTTCGAGTTGGCCAGGTAGGTCATTGAGCTTCTCCAGGCTCTTTAATCCATTCATGTCGGTGAGGCTATCCACATTCAGCATGAAGTTGCCATTGCCGCTGTTGCTGTAAACTATTGATCTCTTGTGGTTGCTGTTGCTTGTCAGCTCATTTGGCTTCTTGCCATAGATTTTGTAGATTTTGCCCAAGTAGTTGCCGTCGTTGTCTTGCTTCCACTCAATGGCATAGCTGGTGCGGAAATCGCTCTGCAGTTTGTCTTTGAAGCACACCACCATGAAGTTCATGTCGGGGTCGGCACCAATCAGTTCAAAATCATTGTTGCCAGTGCCATAGGCAATAGCGTAGGTCACTCCCTTGCTTCCTGCCTTTCCCGAAGCGCTGTGGTAGGCATTCTCGCTGTCTTGTGTCATGGCGTGTGTCAACTCTTTGATAAGATTGCCTTTTTTGCTTGGCAGGGTGAACTCGTTTACAATGCACACCCCAGTGATTTCACCCGATTTTTGGTTTCGATAATCGATGTGCTTGTTCATAGTGCTATGGCCATTGTTGAGCTCCTTTGATAGTTTGTCGTAGGCCTTTGCCACGTGGTCTTGCGCTGCACAGCCAAAAATGGATAGAATTGCCATCGCAGCTGCCATCACGATTGTGATAAATAGATTTTTCATATTAATAGGAGTTTTTTATTTGAATACTACTTGAGTGAATTGTGGGCTCTCGTTTTGTACTGCAAGTTGCGCTTGATGGGCTTGGGTGCGAGTTAGATATTGCTCGTTAAGAGCCTCTTGCCTCTCTTGTTCAATGATTAACTTGTCGGCCATGAGTTCCTGTTGTGCCTGTTCTACCTCGCCTTGTTCACGCTCAATCTCCATGCTGTCGATAGTGGCATGTAGGCTGGAAGTATGAGGCCGCTCTTTAATGGACTTGCATTCTTGTATTGCCACAATGTGAGAGGGTTGCGCTTGTTCTTGTATAATAATGGTGTCGGGGAGTGTACTGTTTGCGTTTTCATTTTCTGCTGTAATTGGTTTTATAATATTTGTTTTATCGTTAGAATTACTGCGTTCCAGGTGTTGTGCCACTATTATTGCTATCGTGGCAATGGCTGCAGCCGCCAGTGCCCATAGTGGTCGTGCAATGTGATGTTTGCGTTTTTCCACCTCGATTGGCATTCCCGCATCGAAGTAGGCAAACATTTCTCTATAGACTTCCCATTCTTTGGGTATTGACGTTGAGTTAGCGAAATACTCGTTCAACTCACGTTCTTGCTCAAGTGAGGTCTCGCCTTGCATAAATTTCTCAAGCAGCGATTCAATGTGTGGGTCGTGATTCCTCATAGTCGATTTCTTCTCTTAATTTCCTCTAATAAATTCAATCTTGCTCTTGAGAGTAGGCTTCGTGCCGTGCTGCTCTCAATACCTAAGCGCTTGGCTATTTCGTCGTAACTCCGACATTCCACCTGGCGCATGTGAAGCACTGCATATTGCGTGCTGGGCAACTTCTTGATGGCGTCGTTGAGCCATGCCATTTCTTGCGTTGAGATAAGTGCCTCGTCGGGAGCCACCATCTGCGATGTCAGTTGCTCGTGGTTCACTGTGGTGATGGGCACGTTATGGCCTTTACGATGCAGTGAGGCAATGTTATTACGAGCCATCACCACCACGAGAGCTTCGAGCGAACGGTAGCGGTCGAGAGTGTTGCGCATCTGCCACAGCCGCAGTAGCACGTCTTGTGCCACATCGTCGGCTTGCATCGCGTCGGTACCACACGACAGACATGTGGCAACAGCCTTCTTGCGCAGCACTACAGCAATCTTTTCAAACTCTCGCTCATCCATTACACAATAAAGACGCAAAAAAGCCCCTTTTGCGTCAGTCATTAACAAATTTTATGAAGAAAAAGGAACCCCCTTTTCTTCACTTTTTGGGGTAAAGCTTGTTGATTAGGTCGCTTCGGTGCATTTTTTTGAGGGAGCGGATGATGTCGGCCCTGTATTGCTTGTCATACCAGAAGAAGTACTTGCGCTGGGCGAGCTTTTCTTCCTTGCTGTGAGCACAGTAGATGGTTTGGAGCGTGTAAGGATGCAGGCCGGTGTAGAACGCTTCGGTAGCGACTGTCATTGGTGTGGGGGTAAAGTCTTGCACTTGCTCGAGGTGGAAGTTTAGTTCCTTGGTGAGCGCGGCGAGCTCCGCCATGTCCGTCTCGCGGCAGGCAGGGTGAGAAGATATGAAATAGGGTATAAGTTGTTGATTTAGATGGTACTTGGCATTCACTCGGTCGAAGATGCGCTTGAACTGCCGGAACAATTCAAACGACGGCTTGCGCATGACGTTGAGCACCGCATCGTTAGTGTGCTCGGGTGCCACTTTGAGGCGACCCGAGACGTGGAAGCGTATCAGTTCTTCATTGTATTGCGCATTGGCTTTGTCAACGTCAGGGTCGCCTGAGCGGTGCATCGAGAGGTCGTAGCGCACTCCGCTGCCTATGAACGACTTCTTGACCTCGGGCAGAGCGTCAACGCTGTGGTAGATGTCGAGCAATGGCCGGTGGTCGTTGCCCAGGTTGGGGCATGGCTTTGGATGCAGGCACGAGGGGCGCACGCACTTCTTGCACCGCTCCAAGTCGTGACCATGCATGCCGTACATGTTGGCGCTGGGTCCGCCCAGGTCGCTGATGTAACCTTTGAAGTCGTCCATCTCGATTACCTGCTTCACCTCGCGCATTATCGACGCCTTGCTGCGTGAGGCGATGAACTTGCCCTGATGAGCGCTGATGGTGCAGAAGGCGCAACCACCAAAACAGCCGCGGTGCATGCACACCGAGTGGCGTATCATCTCGTAGGCGGGGATGCGCTTGCCTCGGTAGCGAGGGTGAGGCAGGCGCGTGTAAGGGAGGTCGAACGAGGCATCCACTTGCTCGGTAGTCATGGGCGGATTCATGGGATTGACTTTTATCGCCACGTCGCCGGTGGCTTGCCACAGGGTGTGTCCATGCCAACGGTTGCTCTCAATCTCGATGTTGCGAAAGTTCTCGGCTTGGCACCGTTTATTCTTGAGGCATTCATTGAAGGGGTGAAGCACTATGTTCTCGGCGTCGTTTTCATGCGGGATCTCGCTCAAAGGGCGTCGCACCACCGTCTGCGGCACGTCGGTAAGCTCCTCAATCTTTGCGCCGGCACTCAACGCATTGGCAATGGTGATGGTGGCGAGTTCGCCCATGCCGTAGGTGATAATATCGACAGGAGTGTTGAATATAATCGACGGCATGAGTTTGTCCTGCCAGTAGTCGTAGTGCGAGAGTCGTCGCAGCGAAGCCTCGATGCCTCCGGCAACTATAGGCACATCGGCAAACAGTTTTTTGAGAATTTCGCTATATACGATAGTAGGATAGTCGGGGCGGGCTCCTGCGCGACCGTTGGGTGTGTAGGCATCGTCGCTGCGACGGCGACGGTTAGCGGTGTAATGGTTCACCATCGAGTCCATAGCTCCTGCCGAGATGCCGAAGAACAGTCTGGGCTTGCCCAGCTTCTTGAAGTCGCGCAGGTCGTCACGCCAGTTGGGCTGTGGCACTATCGCCACGTTGTAGCCGTGTGCCTCAAGAGTGCGCCCAATCACAGCAACTCCCATCGAAGGGTGGTCGATATAGGCATCACCGGTAAAAAGAATCACGTCGATGTGATTCCATCCTAAATGCTCAATCTCCTTGATGGTGGTAGGCAACCACTGTCCTTCAATATGCCGGTCTTTACTCTTCACTTTCTTTAATCCCTAATCTCTAATCTCTCTTGAAGTTTCAGAATTTCGTCGCGGTATTGTGCAGCGGCAAGGAATTCCATATTCTTGGCTGCTGCCACCATCTGACTCTTGAGATATGCGATGGTCTTTTCAAGGTCTTGCGGTTTCATGTAGGCAATTACTGGATCGGCGGCGATGCCAGCGGTGTGGTCAAACTCTGCCTCAACCTGGCTCTTGAGCGATGAAGTGTCCACCACGTTGCTCTCGTAGCGTCGTGCGTGCTGGCGTGTCTCGTCACTGGCACTCATATTGGAGTCAACGCCAATGATGGCATTGCGAGCCTTGACGATGGCTTGTGGAGTGATGCCGTGCTCCTCATTGTACTTGAGCTGCATGGTGCGTCGGCGTTCGGTCTCATCGATGGTGCGTTGCATAGAGTCGGTGATTTTGTCGGCATACATAATCACCTCGCCGTTAAGGTTTCGGGCAGCGCGTCCGGCGGTCTGAGTGAGGGCACGGTGTGAGCGCAGAAATCCTTCCTTGTCGGCATCGAGGATGGCAACGAGCGACACTTCGGGCAAGTCAAGCCCCTCGCGCAACAGGTTCACGCCCACGAGCACGTCAATCACGCCAAGTCGCAGGTCGTCAATGATTTGTATGCGGTCCATCGTCTCTACATCGCTGTGTATGTAGGCGCACTTGATATCGATTTTAGCGAGGTAGTTGTTCAACTCCTCGGCCATGCGCTTGGTGAGAGTAGTCACCAGCACACGCTCGCCATTCTCTACACGCAACTCAATCTCATGGATGAGGTCGTCGATTTGCCCCAGCGAGGGGCGAACAGTAATCTTTGGGTCGAGCAATCCTGTAGGGCGCAAAATCTGCTCGGTGACAACGCCTTCGCAGCGCTCCAACTCATAATCGGCTGGAGTGGCGCTCACATAGATTGTCTGCTTGGTGAGTTCCTCGAACTCGTCAAACCTGAGAGGTCTGTTGTCCATGGCGGCGGGTAGTCTGTAGCCATATTCCACAAGCGTGGTCTTACGTTTCCTGTCTCCCCCGTACATTGCCCTGATTTGTGG
>CALAVD010000007.1 GCA_937892085.1 uncultured Prevotellaceae bacterium | reverse complement strand
ACAAGAGGACAAGAGGACAAGAGGACAAGAGAACAAGAGGACAAGAGAACAAGAGGACAAGAGGACAAGAGGACAAGAGAACAAGAGGACAAGAGAACAAGAGAACAAGAGGGAAAGGAAACGAGCCTGGGAGTTGTTGATGCATTGCGCCGTAAGCACGGCGTTCATGTTATCAACGAAAAATAACCCTCTATTTCTTGCTATTCTTTGTCAATTTCTCTACCTTTGTAATCTCTTAAAAAAACAGCTATGAGCGAAACAAACGATTTTCAACAGATACAGAAGCTGAGCCAGGAGATGGAGCTCAAACAAAAGGCGTCGCAACTGCAAGTGATGTTAGGGCAGCTCATCGAGATGGACGACGATGAAATCAAGGACCGCATTGAGATGGAGCTTGACGACAACCCCGCCCTCGAAGAAGCCGACACTAACGACAACGACTACAGCGACAACGACGACGGCGGCGACGACGATGCCAACGACGACGACCCTTTTGACACTGCATTCACCCAAACCGACGACGATGACTACGACCGCAACGACGACGGCCTAAGCTACATACAGACCAAGCGCAGACAAAACTTCGATGACGACGTGTATCGTCCGCCTGTGGTCAACGAGGTGTCGATGTATGAGGTGCTGATGAATCAAATCAGAGAACGCGACCTCGACGAGCGACAACTACTCATAGCAGAGTACATAATAGGCGAAATAGACGACGACGGACTGCTGCGAAGCCCGCTCACCTCAATCTGTGGAAACATCATTGCCAAAGAGAACGAGTTTGTCACGCCACAAGAGGTGAAAGACGTGCTCGAGGTGATTCAAGACCTGGAGCCTACAGGCATAGGAGCCACCAGCACTAAAGAGTGCATATTGCTGCAAATCGAGGACATGAAAGGCGAAAACGTTGAGACGGCACAAATCGCTCACGCCATCGTCGATAAGCATTTCGAGGAATATGAGCGACACCATTACGACAAGATTATCAGTGCCCTGAACATCGATGAAGACACCTTTCACAAAGCCGATAAAATCATCAAGAGAACCAATCCGCGGCCTGGCAACATCTTCAGCTCGGGAGAGCGAATGAGCAATGCGCAACACATAACGCCCGACTTCATCATCACCAACGAAGACGGCAAGCTACAATTAACTCTTGTCAACGACATCCCCGAGCTGCAAATCTCGGAAAGCTACGAGATTGAATATAAGCGCATCACAAAACGCACTAATGTCAACGATAGCGACAGCGACATTCTCATCAAGCGGCAGTATGAAAGGGCATCAAATTTCATCGAAATGCTAAAAATGAGGCAAGAGAAGCTTTACAACATCATGAAGGCTATCATGATCAAGCAACAGGAGTTTTTCATCACTGGCGACACCATGACCATCAAGCCATTGGTGCTCAACGACATTGCCGAGATGACAAGCTATGACGTCTCTACAATCTCAAGAGCCAGACAAAACAAATACGTAGATACCAACTGGGGCATCTTCGACCTGAAATTCTTCTTTGGCAACGCCCTTGACGATGACACCTCCACGACGGCTATCAAGGAGGTTATCAAGGAACTCATTGAGAATGAGGACAAGAAAAAACCGCTCAGCGACGATAAACTTTGCAACATCCTGCAAGAGCGAGGCTACAGCATCAAGCGACGCACAGTAGCAAAATACCGCGAGAGCCTTCTCATTCCCGTAGCAAGACAAAGAAAAACATTATAATTCTTTGATTTAATGACTTCAAGAATAACAAAAATAAGAATCCTCGACGAGTTGGCAAAGTTCATTTCGACAATGCTAAGTCCGCTGCTAACTCCCACCTATAGCACACTGATGGCTCTGAGCATCTCGCCTAAAGTTCTCGACGTCACTGGAGCGAGGTTTAAATTGCTGCTCATCGTCTTTGCGCTTACTTGCATCTTTCCGATGATAACCATCGCCGTACTCCACAACTTCAAGTTAATCAAAGACAAGCGCCTCATCAGCCGCAACGAGCGACTCATACCCTACATCACCGGTACCATCTACTATGCCGTAGCTGTGTATCATGCTGCCTACTCTCACGAACCCACATGGCTGGTGATGTTCTTCTTGGGAGGTGCTATGGCATGCCTCATTTCCACCATCGTCAACTTTTGGTGGAAAATCAGTGCTCACATGGCGGGAGTTGGAGGCTTACTGGCGTTGCTGTGGCAAATCGACGCCATGGAACTTGAAGTTATCAGCAGGCCCTGGATGGTGGCTTACATCCTCATCGCCATCATTCTCGCTGGAGTTTTGGGCAGTGCGCGCCTCATTCTCAAGCGCCACACCCTGCCACAAGTGTTAGCAGGATTCCTCAACGGCCTAATATGCGTCTCATTAGCCATGCGACTTTTCGGCTAATGCAAATATCTATCAGCCATAAACTATTAATTATAAACTCTAAATGAACTACCGCCGCCGCAAGACAGTCACAGTAAATATTGGCAACACTCCATTAGGAAGTGACTTCCCCATCAGGGCACAGTCGATGACCAACACCTCGACTAATGACATCGAGGCGAGTGTAGAGCAAATCATGCGCATCGCACAGGCTGGGGCACACTATGTGCGCCTCACAACACAAGGAGTGCGTGAAGCCGAGAACTTAGGCATCATCCGAGAGCAGGTGCGACAGCGCGGGTGCAATGTGCCTCTGGTTGCCGACATTCACTTTAATCCGAGAGCTGCCATGACGGCAGCACAGGTCACCGACAAGGTGCGCATCAATCCCGGCAACTTCGTTGACCCTGCCAGACAGTTCAAGAGCCTCACCTATACCAGCGACGAGTATCAAGCCGAGTTGCAGCGCATCCACGACTCGCTGCTGCCATTCATCGACCTGTGCCGCAAGCACGGCACGGCGGTGAGGTTAGGCGTGAACCACGGTTCGCTCAGCGACCGCATCATGAGCCGCTATGGCAACACCGCCACGGGCATGGTAGAGAGCGTGATGGAATATCTGCGCGTCTTTGTGGAGCAGCAGTTCATGGACGTGGTAATCTCGATGAAGGCGTCGAATGTGGTGGTAATGGTTGAGGCCGTGCGCCGTTTGGTAGCCGCCATGGATGCCGAAGACATGCACTTCCCGCTGCATTTGGGAGTTACCGAGGCAGGATTTGGCGAGGATGGACGCATCAAGAGTGCGGTGGGCATCGGCGCTCTGCTGTGCCAAGGCTTGGGCGACACAATTCGCGTGTCGTTGAGCGAAGACCCCGAACTCGAGGTGCCCGTCGCCAACAAACTCGTTGACTACATAGCCAGGCTGGAGAATCACCCACACATCGCTGGGACTTACAGCAAGGGTTACGACCCGCTCATGCCTGAGCGACGCTCGGGGTTAAGCATCAATGGCTTGGTGGGTGGCAAGACACCTGTAGTGGTCGCCTCATGCAACCCTAATGAAATCACCGGCAACCGTCGCCCCGACTTCTTCTATAGCCGTGAGGGTGCGTTGAACGACAGCGACAAGTTTATAGTGCCCGCAGCCGTTTATCATGGCGAAGGCAACACCTCTCCCCTCTTCTCGCTTAACAACTGGGATGACACAATAGAGGCACCCCTAAAGTGGCTTGAAGTGCCAGCAAGCACGCCCATCAAGAAACTGCTGTTCCTCAAGGATTGCGACAACGTGGCACTCATAGTCACGCCCGACAACATCAACATCAGCGGATGCCAGCAAGCGCTCATCCATGCGCTCATCGATGACGAGATAAGTTGCCCGGTGATATTGCATAATGCCTACTTCGACACCGACAGCGAATGGCTGCAAGTGAAAGCTGGTGCCGACCTCGGCGCAGTGCTGCTCAACGGATTTGGCGACGGCACTTGGCTCGAAGCTCCCGATTACGACAACCAGAGCGAAGTAGTGGGCTACGCTTTCGCCATTTTGCAAGCAGCGCGACTGCGCACCACCAAGACCGAGTTCATATCTTGTCCCAGCTGCGGCAGGACAATGTTTGACTTGCAGACTACAGTACATCGCGTGCAGGAGGCTACTGCCCACCTCACACACCTCAAGATTGGCGTGATGGGATGCGTGGTCAACGGTCCTGGCGAGATGGCCGATGCCGACTATGGCTACGTGGGTGCTGCGGCAGGAAAAATCAGTCTCTACAAAG
>CALAVD010000006.1 GCA_937892085.1 uncultured Prevotellaceae bacterium | reverse complement strand
CACCAATGCCGCAAGGCGTGCCGGTTCGATCCCGGCTCCGAGTACAAGAATCGCTAAGTTCTGATGAGCTTAGCGATTCTTTTTTATGTTCATCTCATTCATTTCCATGGTTATTTTGTAGCACATCATGGTTCTTTCATTTAACTATAAAGAGCAAGTTACTCACTCGCAGAATGAGTTGGCAACGTTTTGGCGGTGAGTGTCGAAGCAGTAGACGTGCGTCATTGTAACCTAGTTAGGGCAAAAAGTAAAAGAGGGGATCGAAAGGAAGATACCACTTTTGCATAAGTATCTGAAACAAAACAATATTCCGTAACTTGCCACGTTGTAACAAAGAAAGATAAATCAACCATGAAAAAAATCCTCAAAGACTATACCTACACAAAAGCTGATTTGCGCACAATAGTATCGTACTACGAAAAGGAATATTACGAAACCATTGGCATTGAAGGCGGACTCGGAATGGCGAGCGGAAACGTGCTTACACATCAGATGATACAAATGAGAATAGCCTAAACTATCTCAAACGATTGGGCAAAGTCATTCTGACCGAAACTCGCCTTTCTGACGCACTGCGCATAACACCCGACATTTCTATTTGGGGGCGGTTTAACTACATGAAAGCCATTGCTGAAAATCCGTTACTCACCATTGAGATAACCCATACAACACGCAACGACCGCTATTCCGAACGTACTATTTATACTGCATTCAAACACTTTTCAAGCATTGAAGAGTCGTTCATTTATAATTTTTCAACCGATACGTGGACACGCTATCGCCGCACCCCAAAAGGCGTGGAAATGGAAGACGGCAAAGACTATTCGAGCATTTTGAAGTGCTATCTGCACACGATGTTGTAGACGTAATAAAAAATCCCCCTATTCGTCAGTTTTTGGTTCGTATAATTAAGCATTTTCTCTTTCTTGCCATACCTTTGCAAAAAAACAACAACAAAATTCTTTATGGCAGAGAAATTCGGGAACACTTGGTGGAGCGAACGTTGGCTACAGTCGCTCGCAAATATCGACTTTGAAAACCGCTTGCCTCGTGGCGCTTCGTATGCACGCAAAGGTGCTGTAACAAAAATCGACATCAAGGGCAACACCATCGAGGCGAAGGTGCAAGGCACGCACAAATACACCGTTAAAATTACTGTTCCAGAGTTTTCCGCCGCCGAAAAGCGGAAGTTCATCGATGCGCTTCTTGCTCAACCTGCGCTCATCGCCTCGCTGCTCAACCATCAGCTTCTGCCCGAGGTGATGACCATTGCCGAAAGGCTGAAAATGAAGGTCTTCCCCACCTCGTGGAAAGATTTCAAAATGGACTGCTCCTGCCCCGATTGGGCTGTGCCGTGCAAGCATTTGGCGGCGGTCATCTATGTCATTAGTCGCGAAATCGACAACGACCCGTTTCTTGTTTTTAAACTACATAACATCGACATTCTCAAAGAGTTAGCAGACAGAGACGTAACTATCGACGAGAAAACACAAAAAGTGCCACTGCTCACCGAACTTATCCACCTTGCCAAAGATAAAAATCAGGCGGATTTTGATGAAAATCAGGTATATACACGCATATCATACTCTTCGCTTCCGAACCTTGTCGAGGTGTTGCCAGAGATGCTCGACGACAACCCGACGTTTGATTCGAGTGCCAACTTTCTTGACTACTACAAACGGCAGATGCGGACACTTGCAAAACAAGCCGATTTGACGCTCTGCAATCCAAATAAATTGGAATTTGGATCTGTAGATCCTATTTCAATTGGGAAACATGATGAGGTAAAAACCGTGGTGTTGTCTGACAATTATGACTATAGCCCCGTCCATGCTTCTGTTGCCGCAATTATGAAGGCTGCAGGAAGAAAAGTGTCAACATTTCCATGTGTTCCGTGGGAAATCATGAGATTGGTGATGTGTATCGATAATGAGCAAATCGACAAATATTCGCCAAATGTGGTTGCAATGCGTCATGCTGTCAAAACCGCGCTTATGCTCATAAAGAATGGTGCTATCGTGCCACAACCATATATTGTTGAAAAAACGAGACTGATGATTCGCTGGTTGCCTGCCATGCTCGACGAAAATGTGTCGGCTGTGGTTGAGAAGTGCGTCCAAACCATTCCGCCAAGTATAATTTGTTTTGCCAGTGGGAAAAAGAGTAATAGCGGGTATCATCCAATAGAAAATCCTGGATATGAATTTCTTGTGTGGGTAATCTCACGCGTTCTGCACCGCCTTTATCGATACGACATATCAACAGAAGTCAACGATCTGTTTTTTGGTGAAAATCAGTATATCAACCTTGCCGAAGTTGGCAAATCGACCATTGGCGGCAGCATAAATTCGTGGCTCAACAGGTTTTACCTCAAGAACGAAGATTATCGTTATGTTATTATGGTTGAGGAAGATAGTGATGATTTTTCGCTGTCGATAGCCGTAGAAGATGTGCAGAAAAACGACGGTCTGCCCATTGCCCTGAGCGAGGTGCTGACCAGCGAACACTATGCCGACAAACGTTTCGGCATAATGCAGTCGCTCACCATGTTCAACAAGCAAGTTGCCGGTCTGACCGACTATATAAACTCCAATGCCGAAAATCCTATTCGGCTGACAATGAATCAGTTGGCTGATTTTCTGTTTAAGTCGATGCCGATGCTGAAGATGCTTGGCGTGAAGGTTTTGTTGCCCAAATCGCTGCAGAGCATTGTCCGCCCCAAAGCGTCGCTCAAAGTGGCAGGCAAGGAGAGCGGCACAAAGGGCTTTTTCACCCTCGACACGCTGCTCGATTTTGAATGGACTGTCGCACTTGGCGACCAGAAAATCAGCGTGGCGGAGTTCAAGAAGCTGTTGCAAAAATCGGAACAACTTATCAAGATAAAAGGACAATATATCTATCTGTCGGAGAGCGACATAGCCAAACTGATGGAGACTATCGAGAAAGGCGCGCCAACGCAAATGCAGTTGATGCAGGCCGCCATTGCGGAGGAGTACGACGGCGAGCGCATCGAACTTTCAGCCGAACTGAAAAAGCAAATCGACGCCTTGCGCAAACTCGACAAGGTGGACGTGCCGGCCGAAATAAACGCCACGCTGCGCCCCTACCAGCAGTCGGGCTACTGGTGGATGTACCGCAACTCGAAACTCGGCCTTGGCAGCATCATAGCCGACGATATGGGTTTGGGTAAGACATTGCAAGTCATCACGTTGCTGCAAAAGCTCAAAAACGAAAAGGTGGTGAATGAGAAAACACCAGCCGTCATCGTTGTGCCAACGGCCTTGCTTTTCAACTGGACGAAAGAAATCGAGCATTTTGCGCCGCAGCTGTCGTCGTCGATTTTCCACGGCACCGCACGCGACCTCAGCAACTGCAAGACCGACATTGTGCTGACCACCTACGGCGTGTCGCGCACCGACAAGGACAAGCTCAAAAAGCTGAAGCCTTCGGTGCTCGTCATCGATGAGGCGCAGAACATCAAGAACGCCCAAACCGAGCAGACAAAAGCCGTGAAGTCAATAGCCGCACCGATAAAAATAGCCATGAGCGGTACGCCCGTCGAGAACCGCATGAGCGAATTTTGGTCGATAATGGACTTCACCAACAAGGGCTTCCTCGGCACTGCAAAAGCCTTCAACACCGACTTTGCCATGCCTATTCAAAACGATGGCAATGAGCAAGTTGCAGAACGTTTCCGCAAGATAACGGCACCGTTTATGATGCGCCGCCTCAAGACCGACAAGAGCATCATCAGCGACCTGCCCGACAAAATCGAGACCAACGAATACGCCACCCTCACCAAGGAGCAGGCCTCGCTCTACGAAAAGACGGTGCAGGAGGCGATGAAAGCGATAGAGGACATCGGGGAGACCGACAGCAAGTCGCTCTTCAAACGCAGCGCACTCGTGCTGCAGATGATGCTGTCGCTCAAGCAGATATGCAACCACCCGACGCAATTTCTGAAAAACGGCGTTATGGACGCGTCGCTTTCGGGCAAGACGGAGATGCTTTTCAGCCTGCTCGACACGATTACGGAAAACAACGAGAAGGTGCTGGTTTTCACACAGTTTGCCGAGATGGGCGAGATGCTGTGCAAATTCATCGCCGAGCATTTCGACGAGCAGCCCATGTTCTACCACGGCGGTTGCAGCGTGAAGGAGCGCGAGCAGATGATAGACCGTTTCCAAAACAACCATTCCGACCGCATCTTCGTGCTGACAATCAAGTCGGCGGGCGTAGGACTCAACCTCACCGCCGCCACCCACGTCATCCACTACGACCTTTGGTGGAACCCGGCAGTGGAGGCCCAAGCCACCGACCGCGCCTACCGCATCGGGCAGAAACACAACGTGCAGGTTCACCGTTTCATCACCCGCAACACCTTCGAGGAGCGCATCGACGAGATGATACAATCCAAAAAGCACCTCGCCGACATGACCATGGCCACAGGCGAAAACTGGATTGGCAAACTCAGCAACGAGGAGTTGAGGGTGATATTTGGGTAGAGGAAGGACGGATTTTAGGTATCAAGGCTTGAACATGACCGTCACGTGATAGTTATTTGTTATATTGCATTATACTGTTTTAGCGTTTGCTTTATTTGTAACGCAACGTGATATGCCAAATTAACTGGAACAGCATTCCCTATCATTTTATAGCCGATATTGACATCGTCATAAATAAATCTGAAATCATCAGGAAACGTCTGAACCCGAGCCACTTCACGCACTGTCATACGTCGATACAAATGTTCCTTACCTGGCACAAATATCTGTTTGTTTGCTTCAACTTTTATCATTGTTGGGGCTTGCGGATGTAGTTGGCACTGGCGACCGCTTGCTTGAACGGTAAAGCCAGGTTCATCCCATTGTCTAACTCGGTTGCGAGACATAAAAATGGGAGAATAATTACCGATAAAATATTCATGGTTAGGAACTTTGCATTTGTCTCCATTAGTTTTGTTTTTTGCGAGTGCCGGTATTGCCGTATCTTTCAAATCCCAAATAGACTCACGAAGAGTAGGTTTATGCTCTAATGGTTTAGGATATTTGAAATCGTGAATGTTCAAATCTTTTCTAAAACCGATGTAAAAAACTCGGTCTCTATC
>CALAVD010000005.1 GCA_937892085.1 uncultured Prevotellaceae bacterium | reverse complement strand
CTTAAGATCTTAGCTGACAAGCTAACGAGGAACAAGCTGACAAGACAATAGTAATCTTTATACATCCCTCTACAAAAGGCGTGCCAAAACTATTAGAGCAAAGCTTCGTGTGTGAAGGTGGTGGTGTCGAGAAGGTAGGCGGTGCGGTTGTCGAGCATCTTAAGCAACTGAGTGGTGATGGGCTCGCCGCTCACGATGCCGCCATTTATTTTATGCTTCACTTGCAGGGTGTGGCCAAACACCTGCTTCACAGCGGCACTACCGTTAAAGCGCAAGCCCTCAATGTCGCCAAGCAGCTCATCAATATCGGCCCACACACACGACCCTGCCACGTCCCTGCCACCACGATGGCGCGACACCATGAAGAGTTGCCGTAGCCCAACATTGGTGGTGGGCAAAGCGTTGAGCATCTCCACAAGGTCGCTCAAATTCTCGGGCTCGACATTTATACTCTTGAGCCACAAGGCAGTGCAGCCAGCATGAGTGAACAAGATGCCATCCTCCTCATGCGCCATTTTAAACAGCCGGCTATCGTTCTCAAACATACGAGAGATGTAGCTGTGCCACTCACGCGACCACCGGCAGTGGTATCTTGCCAATGCACGATACTGCTCGCTGTAATAAGGCAGGTCGTGATTGCCCAGCAGCATCACCGCTTTCTCAGGACACTCTTTTACGAACGACAATATCTCTCGAAAATTATCGATGGCATCGGTCACGCTGACGATCTCAAAACCATAAGGGTCGAAATAGTCACCAAGGAATATCACCTTGTCACAGCCTGCAATGTGCTCGCGAGCACTCTTCCAAAAATCTCGCCCATGGATATCGGGCAGCACAATTATCTTCATAGATTTGATTTCTTTATAGCAAAATTACAAAAAATATCTAAAACGACAAATCTCAAGAGTATTTTCTGCGAGGCAAACTAAAATTTCACATTATATATAATAAACCTGCCATTAGATACGTTTATTGTTATAAGGGTGAACTATGCCCTTTTGTAAACAACGTAAACAGAAAACACAACATACCGATTATGAAGAAATTATTGCTTTCAATAGTGTTATTGATAAGCGCCACAATGAGTTGGGCGCTCGAAGTAGAATGTACGCCAGGCAATCTCGCCTCGCTGATCGACGACACCAGCATCACGTCGCTCACCGTAACGGGACAGATGGATGCCCGCGACTTCAAGTTTATCGCCGATGAGCTGAATGCGCTCACCTCAATCGACATTTCGGGTGTCACCATAGTGAGCTACAGCAACCGCACCAAGCCCCTATTTAACAACGAGGTAGATTATCCTGACAACTGCATACCGGCAATGGCATTCTTTGGCAAGAAAATCACTGAGGTATCCATACCCACCAGCACTCGTGCCATTGGCATGGCAGCCTTCGCAGGGTGCGAGCAGCTCCTGAATTTCACGTTCCATGAGGGCCTTGACTCTATTGCCGCCTACGCATTCTCAGCAGCTAAGCTTAACAAAGTCTTGCTCCCTCAGAGCATCAGAGTGATAGGCAAAGGAGCGTTTTCCAACATGAACAACCTATATCGCGTTGTCATCAATCCTTCAAGCGAGATGTCAATTCCAGACAACGCATTTGAGTTTGACATCAATTTCAACAACATGACTATTGGCTCCAACGTAATTGCCATTGGCGAAAAAGCGTTCAAGGGCTGCACACGATTAGCGAGCATAAATTTCTCTGGAGAGAACAACATACGGCATCTTGGCAAACAGGCATTCCTGGGATCAGGAATGGCAAACTTCAACTTTGAGCAAGCCACCACCCTTACCGACATCGACGACTTTGCATTCGCACAGTCGAAGCAAGTGAGCGCAACTATTCCTGCCAACACCACGCGCGTGGGCAAGGGAGCGTTCTACTACGACCTCGAAATGACTTCTTATGTCCCCAACCCAGCGTGCGACACTATCGCCGACATGCTGATAGCCGGCACAGCCGTGACAAATGACGTCACCGTCGATACCGAGGTGGGTTACCTGGGACGTTATGCCTTCTACAACACCCCCATCACCAACCTCACCTTGCCAAGCACCACAACCTTCATTGGCGACCGCGCTATGGCAGGAATGATCGACTTGCAAGAGTTCACCAGCAATGCCACCGAGGTGCCACTGTTAGGAGAGGAAGTGTGGCTGGGCGTCAATCAGGCTGCCATCCCACTGATGGTGCCCCGCAACAGCTACGATGCCTATTGCGCTGCCGACCAATGGAGCCTATTCCTTATCACACCCTATGGTGACCAGGGCGTCTTTGGCGACGTGAATCAAGACGGCTACGTCACTGCGGCCGATGTCACCGCACTCTACGACATCCTGCTTGGCAACTCCACGCAATTCATGGAAACTGCCGACGTTAACGGCGACGGCAACATCACAGCCGCCGATATTACCACAATATATAACATCCTCCTCGGCAATGAGAATGCACCCGGACGCAACAAGAAGACCTTCGATAGCAACGACATTCTTCTGGCACAAGGATTTGTCATCGAGGCAGGCATGACTCACACTATGGATGTGGAAATGCGCAACAGCGCTCAGTTCGCCGCATTACAGCTCGACATTGTTATGCCTCAAGGACTTAGCATTAACAAGGTGACCACCACAAGCCGAGCCGCTGGCATGACAATGGGCTTCAACGAGATAGAGCCAGGCAAGTGGAGAATTCTCATTCACAGCGCATCAACCACTACCGGCAACAAGGGTACACTGCTCAACATCACCGTTAGAGCCGATGAGAGCTTCACTGGCAACGACATGATTTCAATAGAAAACATCATCGCTGTGGAGCAAAGCGAGTTAGTGCATGAGATTAGCGACCTCGATGTGGAGGTGGGCACCACCACTGGGGTAAAAGATCTCAATATCGACACCGCCGACAATGGACCGGTAGATGTTTACAACATGAACGGCCAGCTCATCAAGCAAAATGTGGAGCGCAGCGAGGCAACCAATGGTCTTCCTGGCGGCATCTACATCGTGGGCGGCAAGAAAGTGATTGTCAAGTAAGAAATAAGAGGCAAGAGTAACGGAAACTGAAAACGTGGAACTCTCTACGTTAACGGCATCCAATCAGTCAAGAGGTCAAAAGAAATCGCCTTGCGAAAAACCTCGAAACTGAAAACTCACAACTCAGAACCGGCATCTATGGGCAAGAAGTGGTTTCTTTTAGCATTGTTGTTGGCAACCGTGCTGCATTTGCAAGCAGTAACGGTGACATCGACTGCGGGAAAACTTTCGACAGTGGTGACCAATCACAATGCCACTTCACTAACTGTGAATGGCACTATCGATGCCCGCGATTTTAAGTTCATCACCGATGAGATGACTGGACTCAAAACACTGAACCTCGCCAATGCCACCATTGTCGCCTACTCCAGCAGCCTCGCCGACGGACTCCTTGCGGGAGCTTATCACTTTGACGGCAACACCCTGCCTTATTGCGCCCTGACAGGAATGGTGAAGTTGGAGACAGTGTACCTGCCTGGCAACCTCACAGATATCGACTATGGCGCCTTTGCAGGATGCACAAAACTAACCGCCATCATTTTCCCAAACTCACTCCAGAGCATTGGTGACGACGCCTTCAACTCGTGCTATTCCCTGACGCAAGTCACAATCACTAACTCCATCAAGCACTTAGGCAGCAAGGCCTTTGCTCACTGCACAAATTTAACATCGATAGTTATAAATCCCAACAGTGAGATGGAAATTGGCGACGAAGCGTTTGCCAACTGCACCAAACTCAGCAACGTGAGCATAGGGCAAAACGTCACAGCACTGGGCAACGGCACATTCATGGGATGCCGAGCTCTCAAAACGGTGAATTTCATGCCAGGCTCCAAACTTGAAGATATTGGCGACATGGCATTCTACCATTCGGCACTCGAAGAGCTCGACTTGGAATACACGCCACGCCTCAACCACCTGGGAGCATGGGCGTTGGCACGCACAAAACTTAAGGATTTCACCTTGCCAGCTCACGTCAAGAGCCTTGACGAGGGTACGCTATTCTATAACAATGAGCTCACAGATCTCACACTGCCAAAGACCCTCACCTATCTACCCGACTATATGCTCGCAGGCTGTAGCCACATCAAAGGCACGCCATTCATGACCGAGAATATGGGTAGCATTGGCGATTTTGCCTTCTATAACCAGTCACAGCACTTCAAGATAACTGTGCCACGAAGGGTTTATTACATTGGCAAGCACGCCATGTCGGGAATTAACTGGCTGCAAGAAATCACCAGCGAGCCCATCCAAGCCCCACAGCTTGGCGAGGACGTGTGGACAGGTATCGACCCGAGTCAAGTAAAGCTCAATGTGAAAGAAGAAAGCCTCGACAGCTACCGAGCAGCCTTGCAGTGGCAAGATTTCATCATTGGCATAGCGCAACTCAGAGGTGATGTCAACAACGACGGATATGTCAACACCCTCGATGCTACCGCCGAGCGCCAATACCTCATTGCGGGCACCAGCGAAGGTATAGACATAAGCCGCACCGATGTCGCTGTCAACGGACGTGTTGATGTTGCCGACGTGGTTGCTATCTACAACATCATCAATGGCGTGAAAGCCGCTGATTACCCCATGAACTTATGGTTTGACGACGACATCGAGGCTGAGGGAAAAGAAACAACACCCCGCAAGGCAAGTGTCGAAATCTCACTTGAGAACACCATCAACTACACAGCCTTCCAGTTCGACATCACCACACCAAGCCACATCACTATAGACGGTGCAACAATATCCAACCGCCTCCTCGGACACGAAATTCACATTGGCAAGCTGGAGGACAACCAATATCGACTCATGTGCTTCTCGCCTGCCGGCGACGATATTGAGGGTTATAGCGGACCAATCGTCACCCTCAACATCTCCAGCGCACAAAACATTAACACCAACGATCACATCACACTGCGACGCATCTACTTTGCCGACAACCAAGAGAATGTATATTACAACAACAACATTAACATCAACATCTTAGGCATATCGGCAGTAGACAACATCACTATCGACAGCAACGACAAGCCCGTGGATGTCTATAACACTCAGGGACAGCTATTGC
>CALAVD010000004.1 GCA_937892085.1 uncultured Prevotellaceae bacterium | reverse complement strand
CAAAATATTTCAGCGGAAAAATGAGGGAAAATGCCGTTTTTTAACATCCTTTCACCAAAAAGACGGTCTTTCTGGCGAAAAACGGGCGAAAACAGCGCAGGGAAGAAGGCGACTGAGGCACGACCGAAGCAGAGTCACCGCCAGCAGAGTGAACGCCACACCTTATTATATATAATATCGTAGTATTACTTGCTTGAGAGGGTGACGATGGGAATGAGCATTTCTTCCATTGAGATGCCACCGTGCTGGAAGGTGTCGCGGAAGTACTGCACGTAATAGTTGTAGTTGTTAGGATAAGCGAAGAAGTCGCGGTTTGTGGCGAAAATATAGGTTGACGCCACGTTAGGACTTGGCAGTCCCACCTTTTTGGGTGACTTGATTTCAAACACCTGCTTTGGATTATAGCTCAAGTTCTTGCTCACCTTGTAGCGCAGGTTGGTGTTGGTGTTACGGTCGCCAATCACTTTCACCGCATTATCCACCTTGATAGTGCCATGGTCGGTGGTTATGACCACTTTAGCGCCACGGTGCGCTATCTGCTTGAAAATCTCAAGGGCATAAGAATTCTTGAACCACGACACAGTGAGGGAGCGATAAGCCTCGTCGGTATTGGCGAGTTCGCGAATCATCTTCGACTCGGTGCGTTGATGCGACATCATGTCAACGAAGTTGAACACCATCACGTTAAGGTCGTTATTGTCGAGGGCAGCAAAGTTCTGCAAGAGCCTCTCACCTGCTGTAGAGTCGTTGAGCTTGTTATAGGAGAACTTGTAAGGCTTGCGGTATCGGTCGAGAATAGTTCTCACCAGTGGCTCCTCGTTTACGTTCTTGCCTTCCTCCTCGTCTTCATCAACCCACAGGTCGGGGAACATCTTCTCGATATCTACCGGCAGCAGTCCCGAGAAGATGGCGTTGCGAGCATATTGAGTTGCCGTGGGGAGGATAGAGGTGTATAGACCGTCGTCATCAATATTGAAATAGTCGCTGAGCAATGGGCTGATGGTCTTCCACTGGTCGAGCCTGAAGTTGTCGATAACGATAAAATAGACTTTCTCGCCCTTGTCGAGTAGCGGGAAGATGCGTGTCTTGAAAATTTCGTTGCTGCGCAAGGGGTGATTGTCACTGGAGAACCAATCCTCATAGTTACGCTTCACGAACTTGGCAAACATGCCATTGGCCTCGGTCTTCTGCATCTTGAGCATCTCGCCCATGCCAGTGTCGGCCGAGGTGAGTGTGAGTTCCCACCTGACGAGTGTGGCATACAGCTCATACCAGTCCTCGATGGAGCGGGCCTGGGCAATCATCTGGCTGATTTTCATGAACTCCTGCTGATAGTCGCTGGTGGCCTTTTGCGCTACGAGAGCATCACTATGCAGGTTCTTCTTGATAGATAGCAGAATCTGCATGGGGTTGACGGGCTTGATTAGGTAGTCGGCGATTTGGCTGCCAATGGCTTGGTTCATGATGTTCTCCTCCTCGCTTTTAGTAATCATGATTACAGGGACGTTGGGCTGTGAAATCTTGATTTGTTGCAAGGCTTCGAGTCCGCTGATGCCCGGCATGTTCTCATCGAGGATGATGAGGTTATAGTTTTGCGAGGCGATAGCGTCGAGAGCATCGCGTCCGTTGGTCACGGTTTCCACTTCGTAACCTTTATTTTTCAGGAAAAGTAGGTGTGGCTTGAGGAGGTCTATCTCATCATCGGCCCATAATATCAATTCTTTGCTCATAATGCGATATTTTCTATTTTGTCACAAAGTTACACAATTCTTGCGAACTAAAAAAGCGATTAAGCGTTAACATCAAAAAAAATAAGTATATTTGCACCACA
Source organism: uncultured Prevotellaceae bacterium (assembly GCA_937892085.1). Lineage (GTDB taxonomy): Bacteria > Bacteroidota > Bacteroidia > Bacteroidales > Muribaculaceae > Sodaliphilus. The sequence goes on along the minus strand of CALAVD010000004.1, from coordinate 873 downwards.
AAATACCAAACAATCATGAAAGCAATCACAAGAAAAACGATGATGATAGCGATAGCTGTGTGCTGCATGGGTGCAGCAGGTGCCAAAGAAGTGAATGTAGCGCGCCTGAAGGCGCGAATCGACTCGTTGATGCAAGCGCACTACGACCCACAGTCGCCAGGTGCCGCACTGCTGATAGCAAAGGACGGCAAGGCAATATATGACAAGGGCATAGGCATCGCCGACATGGCGACTGGTGAGAAAATCGACGGCAACACGGCATTCAACATCGCCAGCATCAGCAAGCAGTTCACCGCAATCGGTGCGCTGAAAATGCAGGAGATGGGGCTGATAAACCTCGACAACAGTGTGGCAAGCTATTTTCCTGAACTCAAGAATGAAATCTGGAAGAGAGTGAAGCTGCGTCACCTGCTCAGCCACAGCTCGGGAGTCCCCGACGCCCGCCCGCGTGGCGACCGCAATTTCATGCTCACCGCCACCGACGAGCAAAGCGTGCAATACATGAAAGACCTCACGGCGCTGCACTTCGAGCCAGGCACCGCCTATGAGTACATCAACCCCACCTTCGACCTGTTTTATCTGCTCACAGAGCGTCTCACTGGAATGAAATTTGTAGATTTCCAGAAGAAATATCTATTCGACCGCGCCGGCATGGAAAATGTGCAATATTTCACACCCGAGGCGAAGATCGCCCACATGGCGCACGGCTACATCGTGAACGAGGATGCCGAGGTGAGCGGCAGCGACAGCGACTATGCCAAAAAGCGCGAGAAGGTGGAGAATGACTACGTTGACGCCCGTGGCGTGCATTGGGCTGAATGCGACTGCGGCGAGGAGACATTTTTCGCCACCAAAGCCGACGGAGGCATCTAC
>CALAVD010000003.1 GCA_937892085.1 uncultured Prevotellaceae bacterium | reverse complement strand
TGCAGAAGTATATTTCATCCTTTATGGCTATGATGGCTTCTCCTGCGGGAACGCCAAAACCAAACTGGAACAAATACTGGCTCAGAGTAAGGGTCTTCAACACTACGGTCTTGCCACCCATGTTAGCGCCAGTGATTAGTGTAGGATAATCGGCAAATCCTATGTTTACCGGTTGAAAAGTTTTGCCACCACGCTGCAGAGCATCTTTCACCTGCGGGTGGAACTTTGCGGTGTAGTGACTGGTGCCGTCGGTAGAGATAGTGGGCAGGCACAGGTCCTCGACCACCACTTGACGGGCTCGAGCCAGATTGATGTCGATGATTGCAAGCGTCACAAGAGCATTCTCTATATCATCAACATGATTGTGAAGCTTGCGAGTAAGGTCACGACGCACAGTCTCCTCTATCTCGGCAGCCTCAATGAGCAATTCATCTTGCTGCTCAGGCTGCTGGCGCATGCGCTTGCGCAACTCTTGCAACTTGGCACAATAGCTGTCGTAGATGTAGAACGACGCTATCTTGAGGCCATCGGGGTCGAGAATGGAAATCACCTCATCGAGTGAGGGAAGTTGCACTGCTGTCGTCAAGCCATGTTGAGCGAGGAAATTCTTGACTTCGGTGGCAAGGATTGACAAGTGCTTCACCTCAAATAGCTCAATGTCGTCGAGAGTAGCCATCTGACGAAGGTTCTTAATGGTGGTGCGAATGTCTTTGATGCCTTGAAGCCTGAAAAGCAGTGTGGTGAGATGCGTGCGGTCGATGGTGTTGACAAAGTCGATAAATCGCCGCGTCACGTCATGCGAAGCCTCTATCTCACTGGCACTCGTCATCATGCTCATGTCGAGCAGCCAGCGACGCGCAAAGCCCGACTGCAAGTCAAGCCGGTCGAGCATGAAACGCAGTCCGCAAGGGGATTCTATGACGTTCTTTAATTGCATTTTTTAGATGACAAGCCAACGAGCTAACAAGGCAATGGTAGTCGAAGCACTTGCTATTATTTTCATTTTTAATTTTTTAACAAATCATACACTGGCAGGTTGATTGCTTGTGAGAGTTTGTCGCAGAGCACGTCAGAGTCGAGCACATAGCCACTCGGTGATGTGGGGTTAACGGTTACTGCAATGAGTTTGCTCTTCTGCAACACTCTCATTCTTCCTCCAGTCTTCTCAAAGAGCCTAAGCTGCTGTGGCGAGACGAAAATCTTGGTAAAGTCGCGAACCACAAGTTCCACATTGCGCAACTGCTTATTTTTGCGAACCTTCTCAAGGAAGGAATCGACCAATGCGCCTGCCACATAAAGGGTGACGCATTGCTCCATACCCTGAAATTCCACTTGTTGCGATAGCGATGTCACGTTAGGCATCTCGTGAAGATGACCATCGGTGTCGATCCACCACATCCCGTTCTCGAGGGGAGTGAGCAACTTGACAGTGCTCTCTTCTGTCACACCTATATTAATAAGGTCAACGATAAAGGCGGTGCGCTGCACAAGTTGACTCATGTTGATCGAGTAGGCGGCTCCAGTGGCAAGTATCATCGACTGGCTCACCGCTGGCGATGCAAGACTCAATCTCGATAGTGCGCCGTCAATTATCGCCAAGTCGATGCCATGGCGATGGATGTCGCGCATCCAGCGCTGAAGTCCCAACGATGACGATGGCCCCGAAAGTAAAATCTTGCCTTGTGTCAGGGCTTTTGCCGTCACCACACGACCTAAACTCGTGCTCTCGTCGCTCACGTCAATGAGTTCCGAAACTAACCGACGCTGGCGGTAGTGCGCCTCGCTGGTGCCAAAGTACATGCCCTCACGAAGCACAATCTCGGGTTTCTGAGTGCGTGTCACTTGGTCGGTGGTCTCGCCATCAATGCCTATCGAGGTCACCGCAACGCTCTTGCGTTCTAACGGCAGCCTCGCAAGGACATATTTCAAGCACTCGGTTTTGCCGGTATTCTTTTGTAGCCCCACTATCGAGAGGCTGTCGTGGTTCAATATGTCGTTGATGAATGGCACAAGCTGCACAAGAATCCTATTCAAGATGGTGATGGCAGGAAACCATCACCACCGCTGAAAGGAATTCAAAATTTACTAACTATTGCGTTTTTCGTTACGCTCATGACGTTTCAGTGCCTTTGGCTCAATGTTCATGCGCTCACCCTCAAGCAGCGAGATTACACCATCCACAGCCTTGTCGGCGGCAACCTCTTCTTGCTTGCGGGCTGCCTGGCAATCGGGACAGTTGCACTCATTATGATACTCGGTGGGCTCGGTGTAGGTAGTTATCACACCCTCGAAATTTCGCAACACGACCTTGCCCGGAGCCTGCGAGATGACATACTGCGGCATGACGGGTGT
>CALAVD010000002.1 GCA_937892085.1 uncultured Prevotellaceae bacterium | reverse complement strand
GCAACACTCTCGCTAAGGCCGGTGTAATCAGTGGCAACGACATCACCAGCGAGGCGGCAATCACCAAGATGATGTACCTCTTCGGAAAAGGCATGACAACAAGCCAAGTAAAGAAATACCTGCAACGCGACATCTGCGGTGAAATGACTGTAAACAACTAAGCAATTCAGAATGCAGAATTCTTGTCTTCTTGTCCCCTTGTCTTCTTGTCCTCTTGTCCTCTTGTCCTCTTGTCTTCTTGTCTTCTTGTCCTCTTGTCTTCTTGTTTGCTCGTCAACTATGAACTTTTAACTAAATCAATATGATTGCAAGACTAATATTATCAAGTGTAGCGGTGGGCATAACGGCCTACTTTATGGACAGCGTCACTATCGAGCCCTGGTATGTGGCAATTATTGTGGCTGTAGTGCTCGGAGCCATCAACTCATTTGTACGCCCCATCGTCAAGTTTTTTGCCCTGCCTATCACCATTCTCACATTAGGGCTCTTCTCACTGGTAATCAACGGACTGATGGTAATGCTTTGCGACAAGTTCGTGAGTGGATTCACCGTTGATGGCTTAGGCTCAGCAATATTGTTCAGCATAATTCTTGCAATAGTAAGCTGGGTGCTCAATATCATGTTCAAAGACAGCGGCAATTAACGAGTGAGCCACTTCCATTGCCACAAAAAAAACACTGCGACTTGTGATGATTGCTATCATGCAAGTCGCAGTGTTTTAAAAATTAATCCAGCTGGATTATTCGCTCTTGAACTTGAGGGCGTTGCGCTCGGCACTCTCGATGCGCTTGTTGCGCCAGCAGCTGCGGCACAACGCCACGTAACGGTCATCGCCACCAATCTCCACCTGGTTACCGTCGGTAACGATATTACCTTGCCCATCGATGCGGGCATTGATGCTGGTCTTGCGACCACAGGCGCAAGTCGATTTTATCTCCTCGATTGAATCGGCTATCTCAAACAGGCGACGTGAGCCATCAAAGAGATGTGACTGGAAATCGGTGCGAAGTCCGTAGCACACCACATTAGTGCCATAATCATCCACAATGCGAGCCAGTTGGTCAATCTGTTCCTCGGTAAGGAACTGCGACTCGTCAATGAGAATCCAGTCCTTAACTACCAAGCTCTCCTCATAGAGCTCGCTCACGTACTCATAGATGTTCATCTCGGGATAAATCCAACTGCACTCACGCTCGATACCGATGCGAGAACGTATCACATTCTCTTTCTCACGGTTATCGATTATAGGCTTCATGCACAAGTACTTGAGACCGCGCTCCTCAAAGTTATAAGCCTGTGTGAGCAGCAAAGCTGTCTTGGCAGAACCCATAGTTCCGTATTTGAAATATAACTTTCCTCGTCCGTTCATAGCAACCGCAAAGTTATATAATTATCTACCAATTGCAACACTAAAAACAGGAAAGTTATTAACAATATCAGAGCAGTTTTTCCAAATTCCTGGTTGATTGAGCAATTTCTTCAACTGTCACTTCATAGTTAGCCAAGTCCTTAGCGAAGTAGCGGTCGTAGGCTGTCATGTCAATAAGACCGTGACCCGATAGGTTGAAGAGTATTGTCTTTTTCTCGCCACTTACCTTGCACTTGAGAGCCTCATTGATAGTAGCGGCAATTGCGTGCGATGACTCTGGCGCGGGGATGATGCCTTCGCAGCGAGCAAACAACGGATACAAGTCCTCCACTTTTATAGGCTCTTTTGTTGCTGGATGAATTAGTGGTAATGGCTTTTGTGCCATGTCGGGAATAACATTATACCATGCTTGGGGAATGTCACTTTCATTTAATAAAAACTTTTTGTGTTCAATTTTAATAAAATTTGTACAAGGTAAATTTTCAAAAAGATGTCTTATTAATGGACAAGCTGCTTCACCTGCATAACCCTTTTTTTGGAAATCTTCTCCTATATAATAAAAGATTCCTATTTCTTTGCAGGTTCTATCTACATAATAAAACCCTATTTGACCCATTGGAATAGCTTTTCCTTCATCTTTTTTTAGTTTTATGGTGAAACTAACTGAATTAGTAGTTTGGCTTATTACAAATTCTTTTGCTTTATCTAAGTTTTCCAAATATAAAATTGGTCTTTGGTAATAATAATTTATATTTTTATTAAAAATGATTTTAGCTAAGGAGTCATAATCTTCATCTTTTGTCCTTTCTAAAAGTAATCTTTCAGTTTCATAAGATTTATATAATTCATTATAACATTCATTATTCATACTCATTAATAAATAAAAGTAAAATTTTAAATTCAATTATTTTATTTTTA
>CALAVD010000001.1 GCA_937892085.1 uncultured Prevotellaceae bacterium | reverse complement strand
TTACGAATTATTTCCCTGACTACCAAATATTTAATTTATAGAAGTCCCCTTAATTTTTTGTCATGTACTTAGGTCACAAAGTTATAAAAAACTTTTGAACTATAATGCAAACAAGATGTATTTTTTAAAAAAGAGTTTTCAGCGCGTTGATGGCGTAGAGTGGCAGGTTGTCCATCCATTCTTGCTGGCGGTAGTTGCTCATAGAGAGCCTTAAGCCATGTAGATTGGGCTGCCGTTCCACAAAAGTTCTCAGGCTTCTTGACTTAAGGTTTTCCTCGGCTTTAACTTCAATGGGAATAATCTTGTCGCCGGTTTGCACCAGGAAGTCAATTTCTCCACGCGAGTTGTCGGCCGACCAATAGAACAGGAAATCAACAAATGTGACAAGATGTTGTGCTACAAATTGCTCTGTCAGGGCACCTTTGTAGGTCGTTAGAAGTTCATTTCCCACAACCAATGTTTCGGGGCGCACTTTATTCATAGCTGCCAGCAATCCCACATCGAGAGCAAACAATTTAAAAGCCCCCATGTCTTCAAAAGCGTTAAGAGGCACCCCGCAAGCCTTCACACGATTCACCTTAATTACCAGTCCCGAATCGACTAACCATTGCAGCGCCACTTCAAAATCTTTTGCCCGGCTGCCATGCTTCACTGCTCCGTAGATGAATTTCTTGTTCTCGTGTGATAATTGCGATGGCAGTGAGTTCCACACCATGCGTATGCGAGGCACTACATCAATAGGAGCATGTTTAGCAAAATTACTGTCATAGGACACAAGAATGTTGTTTTGGATGCGTCGCACTTCATCATAGTCATGATTCTCGACAAACGACTTCACCGCCTCGGGCATACCGCCCACGTAGTAATAGGTTTTAAGGTCGTTAACCAGCAAATCCCTAACAGCGTGCAGCGTAGCCCAGTTACGATTATTTATCGTCTCAGCAATTCTCTCTTTGCCAATAGCCATCAAGAACTCTTCAAAAGTCATGGGATAGAGATTCAGATAATCTACTTTCCCCACAGGAATGCTCTCGGTTGATGACAGCCCTAACATTGAGTCGGCAACAATAATGTGCAACTGTGGAGCTTTTTCATAGAAGTATTTCAATGACGTGACTCCACGACGTGCCGATTGTATTTCGTCAAATATAATTAGAGTGTCGCTGTCAATCGAAACAGCAAAACGCAACTCTATTGACTCGATGATGCGGTTGATGTCGAAATCGTGCTCAAACACATGCTGTAGTATCTCATCGTCTTCAAAGTTGATATACACGTGGCTCTTATAACAAGTGGCGGCAAACTCCTGCATGAGCCAGGTTTTTCCTACCTGCCGAGCACCTCGCAATATTAATGGCTTGCGATTTTTGCGAGATTTCCACAGCTTCAGTTCTTCTATTGCTTTGCGATACATATCTCCGTCATTTTTGCCGCAAAAGTAGGAAAAAGATTTCAGTTACACAAAAATACGTCCTTAAAAATGAGATTTGGCGCACTTTTATGTCCTTAAAAATGTGATTTGGCGCACTTTTACGTCCTTAAAAATGTTATTCAGTTGTTAATTAGCTGATTAAAAAACCTACTTGATGTGTTAGGAATTAGTTGTGCCACAAAGCGTGAAAGTTATGCGTTTTGGATTTTAGAAAAAAGGTGTTATATTTGCAACTGTAATTGTTTCTCCCATTTTAACATGACTGATTATGAAGATTTTTAAGATTACCATTTTAGTGATTGTGCTGGCGATGGTGGGCGGCACATTCACGGTTGACGCAAAGGTGAAAAAGCGTCGCAACACCACAAAAAAAGAGAAAACCATCACTAACAAGAAAAACGGTAAAAACATGAATGCAAAAAGCCGGCAGTGTGGTCTCGACATGGTGGAGTATCAATACCAGGGGATGATGATGCAGCCTGTGGCTGAGGTGCGCTTGGAGCGCAAGAACGGCAAGGTGGTGTTTGCGGTAAGGGGTACCACCACCGAAGAGAAAGAGTTTGTCCTCGACGATGGCGACCAGCTTCTGAAGGAGGCTTTGGCGATAATTGAGGAGGAGAAGATGCTTGACTACGGTGTGAGCTATGAGCCCGAAATGCAGCCCCTTGACGGCTATGCGTGGTCGTTCAGTGCGCGACTTGCCGACGGCCGCTCGGTCTCAAGCCGTGGGCATAATGCGGAACCCGGTGGAGACGGGTTGAGCAAGATGCAAAAGTTGCTTTTCGGCCGTGCCTATAAACTGCTGGGGATGGATTATTGATTATGTCCGCTTTAAGAATATATAAGCACACTAATTTGACTAATTGAAACGCATTGATTTGTACCGAATAATCCCCTCTGAAGTCTTCTCATTATTAGACGTAAAAAAGATGCTGTGCAACCGTTGCACAGCATCTTTTTATATTCAGCAATTTCAATTATTGTTATTCGTTGTTGCCGAGTAGGATGTTATAAACTACAGTCACATCGTTGGTGGTGATTTCTCCGTCACCGTTCTGGTCGCCGTTGACCATATCGCTGTCGTCACCATTGAGGATGTAGTTGTAGAGTACAGTTACATCAACACTTGTAACATAGCCGTCGCCGTTCACGTCGCCAGTAAGTCCCTGTGGCTCCTCGCCTGTCGTTACAACGTAAGCCTTCTTAGCGGGAGTAGTGTGACGGTTGTTCTCGGTAGGCATCGAATATACACCCATTTGGTCACCCGAGCAGATGAGGTTGCCTCCCCAGTCGTAGTGAATCTGATAGATATAGTTGGTGTGGCCGGTGCCGTTGGTGCGACGCACGCTTGCGGTGTAGGTGTAACCCTTAGAGGTGAGAACAGGAGTGTAAGTGTCCAAATTCCACTCAATGTTGAAGAACTCAAGTTTACCCTCGCCGTTGTTGAGAACCAGCTCCTTGCCGTCGGGGCTTACTGCCAGACCGGCACCGAGCGAGCCGCTGAGGTCGAGCAGGTCGCCAGAGTTGAAGGTTACGTTGCCATTAGGATCAAGATACTTGAACGATGGGGTGCCTGTATTGTTGTTGCCGGCACCACGAACCTGTGAAATCCAAACACCACCAGTAGTGGGATCCTCGCAGATGCTCACGTTGCCGTTTGCCATGGATACGCCGGTAGCGATGGGCTGAGTGCCCCAAGAGTGGGCGATAGTGCCGTCGGGTTGTCCCACGTTGTAGAGATAGATTGCCTCTCCCTTATCCTCAAGGTGAGCAAACATCTTAGTGTCGGCGCCAGTTCCCACGAAGCCGATGCCTGTAGAAGAGCTACCAGTGAAGTAGTCACCGTTGACGAAGAGACCGTCGCTCTGACGTGTTCCCTCAAAGAACTGAGTGAACTCGCCCTCGGGGTTAGCAGGGTCAATTACATATACACCCGACCCCGGATCGCTCCAGTCGGCAAGGAATACATATCCGTCGGGGGCTACAGCCACGCGGTAAGGCGAGCGCAGGTCGAGACCGCCACGCAGCACGGTGCTGTTAACCTTGTTCCAATCCTGGTCGTAGATCCACAGACCGTTGTTCTCGTTGGGTTGTCCGGCACGCTCGTTGACGTAGATGCGTCCGAAGTAGTCGCTCTCGGGATAGTTGTCAACAGTGCTGAAGAGCGAAGTAGTGCTGTGCCAATCATCAGGAGTGTTGAGCAGGTCGATGCGAGAGATGGGCTCACCCACGAGGGTGATTTCCCAGTTCATCTTCACGCAACCCTCTTCTCCCTCGGGAACCGATGGGAGATCGGCAACGGGGATAGTGATTTCGTTGGCACCGTGTACCACATTAGGAATTGGCATTGTGGCGAGTTCCTCATTGGTGTTGATGTCGCGGAAGGTGATATAGGCCTCCTTGGCATCGTCATTAGCCTTGAAGGTGAAGGTGTAGCTGTCGCCTTCGCGGTTGTAGCGCAGGTCGTAGGCGAAGATACCCTTAACCTTAGGCTGATCAACGCCGTCGGTAGCAAATTTCACTACATTGTCGTCGCTGCCCACGAGATAGGCGTGGATGTCCTCCTCATTAACGGTAGCGCCAGCCCAAGCGAAGTCGGCGGTATTAGCGGTGATAGCCTTTGCCACGTTGATGTCGGTGTTGACAGTGTTGATAAGCGTAGCGCTGGCAAGACCGTTGGTGATGTCATAAATCTTGATACCCTTCACGTCGTTATTGGTTCCGTAAGGAGCAACAAGGAGTTTGTGACCAGCATACTTGAAGATTTGCATGCCGTTGCCAAGCAGCTCGGCATCGGCATTGAACACGTTGTAGCTTGCGGGCACTGCGCCGTCGGTGCTAACTATAAACTCATATAGCTCATTGCTCTTAGAGCCGCCAATGATGAATGCATTGTCGTTGAATGGCGATACAGCCACCTTGATGCGGCCGAAGTTCTCAACGGGATAGTTGTCGATGTTGCCTTCGTAAGCCAGAGGATCACCAAACTTAGCCATGGTGAGGGTGCCTTGTGCGTTGGCACGTGAGGTGCTCACGAGGCTGCCATTGTTAACTACGAAGAATGCGGGACGGATGCCGCGTGTTGAGCCGCTGGTGGGACCGGGAACGCACACGATGCACTCCTTGATGGGACCACTAACTGCCAATCCCAGACCCATGTCGGAGTTATACCAGTTGCTGGTGTACTGCGACGAGAACCAGTCGGTTGGGTCGGCATCGAAGTCCTCCCAGTAGTAGGCGTGCATAGTACCACGCTGGTAGCCACTGGGCACGTTGCTGTTGTCATAAGAGTTGCGCACGGCGGTAACACCCACGAGCTTGCGGTCGGCACTAAGGGCAATCGAACCGATTTGGTTGTAGAAGCCTGGGTTGCCCTCCATAGTGAAGAGACCGGTAGTGCTCAGCTCCTTAACCATCTGCTTGGTGTTGTTGTCAACGATGTAGAGGTGAGCCATTGTGCCCTCGTGAGTGAGGACGATGGTAGAGTCGCCATATTGCAGAGCCTGAGCCATAGTGCCCACCATGTTCTCGGTGTAGGTAGTACCCTCATCCTGAGTGAAGACAAACTCACCGGGGAGTTTCAGGTAACCAGGCTGTGCAGGATCGGGATAGTTCTCAAACACTTCCTCCTCGGGAACGTAGTTCTCGCTCTCGAGTTTCACGAAGGAGTAGCAAGTGTTGTTGGCAGTAACGGTAGCTGCCACGGGCTCGTCGAGCAGCTTGTAGCCCTCGGCGGTAGCCTCAACGGTGTAGTCGCCAGGCTCAAGGTTGAAGAACGCGAAGAAGCCGTTCCACTCGTTGTCAACATTATAGGTTGCAACCTCGGTGCCGTTTTTCTTGAGAACAACTTGTGCGCCGTTGATAGGCAACCACTGGTCGTCGCTGCCGTAAGCGTAGTTGTAGAGATTGTTGACGATTTTCTCGTGCAAATCCTTAACGGTACCTGCTATCTCGCCCTTGCCGGTGAGGTTGAAGCCCCAGTAGGTGGCTACACCGCGAGCCTCGCGAATACCCTCAAGACGGTCGTAGTCGAAGTTAAGGGCGCGGTGGCGCGATGGCTGATAGGTGTGGAAGAAACCTTCGAGCAGATAGCCTGGAACGCCGTGCTTGAGCACGCCCAGGTAGCCGCTGTACTGGTTGCCGTTGAGACGTGTCGAGGTGCTGTAGCTTCCGTAGAAGTTGATGTCACCGCGCACGTTCATGTTGGTCACGCTATAGTGGCTCTGAGGCTCGATGTCGCCCATGTAGTGGAAGGGCCACACGGTGCGTGCCATGTCGTCGCTGCCTGCTACACCGGGGCCGTTATAGCCAGCACTACCGGTATTGCCTGTGTCGTAGCCGCGATAGAGGAACAACGGATAGTTGGTGGTAGTTCCATCGGTAGCCGCGTTAGAGTGCGACGAGATGAACATATCGAAGTTGCCTTCCTCCACCTCCTCGCAGATGTCGGCGAGGTTCTTGTTGTAGATGGCGTCGGGGTCATACTCGCTGTTGGGAGTAGTGTAGGGCCAGGGGCCGTTGGCGGTGCGCGAGTAAACGATATTCTCGCTATTCACACCTACCAATTTCAGATATTCGCCAATACCAAAGGCGCGGGGCAGAGTGCCACGTCCCTCATAGAATCCTAAGGTGTCGGTGTCAAGCCAAGTAGTACCCTCGGCATTGAGAACGCCGGTGTTGGGGTGACCTATGGTCTTCATGGGGCGGTCGTTGGCGCCGTAGCTGCCGTGACCTGGGTTCAAATAAATGCGGAACTCATCGGCAGTCTTTGCCTGCAAAGAGAATCCAGCCACCACGGCTGCTGCCATTAAAAGTATAAATTTCTTCATAATTCAGTTCCTCCATTATTTAAGGTTAATAATATAAGCCTCACCTGTGGGGGTGGAGAACGCAATCTTGCCGTCGGCGGGCAGCGGGTACATGGCAACCACGTCGTCGCCGGTGAGCACCTGCTTAGTGCCGTTGAGGTCAAGAACTAAAATCTCGCTGGAGGTGAACACCTCGCCGTTGTCGCGGCAGTCCATAGCCACTACCATGTCGTTGCCCATCCATTTGGGAGCGCGGTAGTTGCCCAGGCTCACGAGGCCGCTGCCGTCGAGGTTGCACACGTAGGCACCCTTGCCGCTGCAGCAGAAGAGCACCTTGCTGGCGTCGGGCGACAGAGAAGCCCAAATGTAGCGGTAGCTCTTGCCTAAAGGAGCGAGCTCGGTGGTCTTGCCACCCTTGGTGATGTACATCAAGAAGTTCTTGGTAGAGAGCACGGGAGCGTTAACCTGTGCCTTGCCCTCGGCGATAGCCTTCTTGGCAACCTTGCCATTGTTCACAGCCACAGCGGTGTTGCCATCGATAGCCATGCCTTGAACGTTGCGCGAGGGCTTCACGAGCTGTTGCTCGGCGCCTGTAGCAAGATTCTTGCTCTTGACAGCCGTCATCTGCAAGTTGTTCTTGGTAGATTTCTCACGATAGACAACCGATTGCCCATCAGCCGAAATCTGCGCATTAAAACCAGCACCTTGCGACTGTGAAATCACCTGGGTCGCGCCAGTGCTCAAGTCATATTTAGTGAGACCGTAGTTGTAGTCGGTGGTCACAAGGATGTAATCTCCCTGGGGACTGATGGCTGCAACTTTGTTGGCGGCACTCTCAGGAATATCGACCTTGTCGATAGAGGTCACATTCACGAGCTGCGCCATCCCACTAAAAGACACGCATAATGCTAAAGCTAATAAAACTTTTTTCATAAATGCTTAGTTTTTAGTTATACAAAAGTTAATTAATATATTAAATAATCTCATTTACTTTTTTATAGGGACTTGTGTAACAATTTTCAAGTATTTGCTCCAAAATTATTGAAAATTATTGAAACAACCAAAATCTTTGCTAATTTTTTTAGTTTTATTGTGATATGGAATGTTTGATATGAGTGGAAGACTATTATTTAAAGTGAACAAATTTGTGAAAAATGCTTGCAAGTAAAAGAAAAAGCAGTACTTTTGTGAACTAATTACCTTATAATAACATTTATCTTATGGCAATGACAAAGAAAGAGCAGCGAGAAGCCGAATTGAGATTCTTGCGACTGCTGTCGCACAATTTCCCCGATGTGGCAACGGCGAGTACCGAAATCATTAACCTCTCGGCAATCCTGAACTTGCCCAAAGGCACAGAGCACTTCCTTGCCGACCTGCACGGAGAGTACAAGGCGTTCCAGCATGTGCTGCGCAACGCCTCGGGCACCATCAAGCGCAAGGTGGGCGAGATTTTTAACGACACCCTGAGCAACCGCGACAAGAAAGACTTGTGCACCCTCATCTACTATCCTGAGCGCAAGCTGGAGTTAGTGAAGAACAGTGTAGAGGATCGCAGCGACCTCGAAGACTGGTATTTCATTACTATCAATCGATTGGTGCGCGTGTGCCGCAACGTGTCGTCGAAATATACGCGCTCAAAGGTCAACAAGGCTCTTCCCAGCAGTTTCTCCTATATCATCCAGGAGCTGCTTCATGAGAATGCCGCCGACCGCAACAAGCAGGCCTACGTCGATGTGGTGGTGCAGACCATCATCAGCACCGGGCGTGCCGACAATTTCATCATCACCATCTGCTACCTAATACAGCAGCTCACCATCGACAAGCTGCACATCCTCGGAGACGTGTTTGACCGCGGCCCCAGCCCCGACAAGATTATGGACGTGCTCTGCAACTACCACAACTTCGACATCCAGTGGGGCAACCACGACATACTGTGGATGGGAGCCGCCAGTGGCAACGACAGCTGCATCGCCAACGTGATACGCATCGCCATGCGCTACGGCAACCAAGCAGTGCTCGAGGACGGCTACGGCATCAACATGCTGCCGCTGGCAACGTTCGCCATGGACGCCTATGGCGACGACCCCTGCGAGAAGTTTATCCCCAAGGGCGATGCCAAGAACAACAAGCTCGCGCCGCTCATCGCCAAGATGCACAAGGCTATCAGCATCATCCAGTTCAAGCTCGAGGCGCAAATCATCAACCGCCGCCCGGAGTTTGAGATGCAGGACCGTCTGCTTCTCGACAAGATAGACCACGAGCGCAAGGTCATCACCATCGATGGCGTGGACTATGAGATGACCGACACCAACTTCCCAACCGTTGACCCCAAAGACCCCTACCGCCTCACTCCCGAGGAGGAGGAGATAGTGGAGAAGCTGCACAACTCCTTCACAGGCAGTGGCAGGCTGCGCACCCACATGCGCTGCCTCTTCCGCTACGGCTGTGTATATAAGGTGATCAACGGCAACCTCCTATATCATGCCTCTATACCTCTCAACGAGGATGGCTCCCTCAAGGACGTCACCATCCAGGGCGAGAAATACCACGGTCGTGCACTGCTCAAGAAGGTGGGCGCATTGATTCGTGACGCCTACTTCGGCTGCGACAGCAAGGAGAACGAGGAGTTTGCTGGCGACTATGTGTGGTACTTGTGGTGCGGCAAGGACTCTCCCGCCTTCGACAAAGACAAGATGGCGACATTTGAGCGCTACTTTATCGCCGACAAAGCTACCCACAAGGAGGTGAAAGGCCATTATTACACCCTGCGCGACGACCCCAACGTGGTGGACTCAATCCTCGACGAGTTTGAGGTGAAAGGACAGTTCCGCCACATCATCAACGGCCATGTGCCGGTGAAGACCATAAAGGGCGAGAACCCCGTGAAAGCAGGCGGCAAACTCATGGTGATTGACGGTGGATTCTCTAAGGCCTATCAGCCCGAGACTGGCATCGCCGGCTACACCCTCGTTTACCACAGCCGCGGTTTCCAGCTTGTGCAGCACGAGCCCTTCACTTCTATCACTCGCGCTGTGGAAGAAGGCCAGGACATCAAGTCAACCTACGAGATGGTGGAGCTCACCAACCACCGCATGATGGTAAAAGACACCGACATAGGCGAGGAACTTGAGGACCAAATCAACGACCTCAAGCTCCTGCTCGAAGCCTACCGCAACGGCGACATCAGCGAGCGCTCCCGCCAGCCCATCACGCTCAAGAAGTAAGCTAACTAACGAGCTGACAAGCTAACGAGGCAAGTGTAATCGCCGCCACTCGTTTTGGCAGTTTCTCATAATCAAACAAAAATGTCCTCTAAAGGAACTCCTTTTGAGGACATTCTTTATCCAGATTATATGCAAACTAATATAAAATGAGTTTTTTTTTCGATTATTTTATATTAGAACTGATATAAATAAAAAAATTTTTTGTACCTTTGCACTTGTAGAGCGCATTGACGGTCACCGTTTATGTACTCTACAAAACGTTCCCACGTCGAAGCGCCGCCGCCATTCGTAGGGCGTGCGGAGGCAGAGGGTGGGAAAGACATATAATAACAGGCGTTCTGTAACGCTTTGGTTTTGACGGTTCGAGAATCTCGCAAGTTCAACAACTGCTTGTCAAAGGCAAAGCAACGGGAACGCCCCTTTGGGTGATTTTTATTGCTCGAAATGTTTCGAGTTATATTATATCATCGACGTGGGGCTTTCAGCGTTGCTCGTTCCGACAAACTGGGCAATGCTAGAGCCTTTATACGGTGGAACCGAGCAACAGACTTGGCTCCACGTTTTGTTTTTGTGTGTCTTCTGATAGAATATCTAACATAAACCGTTGTCTTGTGGAGCTGAAGATGATAAAATATTATAATGGGAAAAACTAATTATTTGAAAATTCTTTGGGGAGTTTTATACATAGTGTTTGCCAGCATTAGTTGTTGGGCAACAGCTGAATCCCTAAATCTGACATGGCCTTCAATACCACTATTTGTGTGTTATGGAATTGCCATAGGTTTTTATTTAGTTGCTTCGATAGGAGCAACTATGATAGCTAATGCTTTTAACAAAAATAAATGGATTGAGCATCGTAGCCTTTTACTAATTGGCGGCATCTTGATTCTTTTATTTTTCTGGATTATTACTAGTTTGCCGACAAATACTCATACTTTCTTATATCGCAATAAAATTGCAGATGTGTTGACAGAAGAACAACAGACCACAAATGGCTATCTGAAGCAAATTCAGTCAGGGCAAGCTATTGACAATCGCATTATTAAAGACACAACAACACTTTCCCAAAAAGTTAAAGCTCAATGTACTGCT
The DNA here is from genome assembly GCA_937892085.1 of uncultured Prevotellaceae bacterium. Classification (GTDB taxonomy): domain Bacteria; phylum Bacteroidota; class Bacteroidia; order Bacteroidales; family Muribaculaceae; genus Sodaliphilus. The sequence continues at coordinate 2,015 of CALAVD010000001.1, read as the reverse complement.
CTTGAGCAAGAAATACAGAACGAACTTAATCCTGGTTTTGGTCCAGAGTCAAGAAGAATTAAGGGGACTATTGCTGACTTACTTGGTATAGAGAAAATTGAAGATTTGTCAGGTAATGATAATTCTGTCAAAGGTCGACAAATATTATCAAACCAATATCGCAAAATAATATATTCTCATTTAGCCCAGGTTGAGAAGAATATAGAAAGTAGTTACCGTGCTCAATATAAGTTAAAAGACCAATATATTGCGCAAGCGAAAGCTTCGGAAAAGAACATAAACACATGGATTACAGCATGGCAAAGAGGTGAAGTGAGTGCCAATGAGGCAGATGAAATAAAAAAAGATTTCAATGACAAACGCTTGATGCCTTCTTACTCATTAATCAAGACATGTAGAACCTATGTTGAATTCATGAATAAGCAAGATGAGAAAAGATATACATCTGAGAATCTGACTTCAAACATTAGCAACATTATCAGTGTCTATGATTTATGGTATGAGTTTTTGTTTGGTTCTTATAAAGGCAGCATGTTTATGATTTTCTGCATTCTAATATCACTTCTTGTGGATATTGCAGCTTTTGTATTTTTCTATTTAGTAGTTAAAGATTAATTTTTAAAATATTACGATTATGCCAATTACAGTTAATAGTAATCCAAATGGGGGGAACAGACAAGAGCAAGTTGTTGTTCCTGCTGCTGATACAACTCATGATACCATAGAAATTGCTCAGGAACTGATAGAAACTGCTCATGAGCCGATAGAAATAACACCGAACAATCTTGAACATCCATATATGCTTAATGGAGAGGTTGAGATAAACGATAAGGCAGCTCCTTTGATCGTCCTATTTGGTCCAACCTCTTGTGGAAAGACAATGACACTTATAAGGCTTACAAAATTCTTACGCTCAAAAGGAATGACTGTCATTCCTGATGGCGCTTTCCGTCCATCATATGATCAAGAGTATCGTAATGATTGTTCACGTTTCAACCAAACAGTCAATGATCCAATTGCAGCACCAGGAACAAGTGGATATATGCTTGTTGATGTAATTTACGGCGGTAAAGTGTTGTGCAAAATATTGGAGGCTCCCGGTGAATATTATTTTGATCCTCAAAACCCTAATAAGCAATATCCACACTATCTTGCTAAAATAATTGATGCTCCAAACAGAAAAGTATGGTGCGCTTTTGTGGAGCCAAACTGGGAAAATGCCACGCATCGAGGTAACTACGTCACTCGCATTGCAGATCTTAAGCCCGAGATGAAACCTTCTGACAAGATGGTGTTTGTGTTCAACAAAATAGACAAATTAAAATATCTAATCAAGGCCCCAGGTGTTGTTGATGAAAAATCAGCAATTAAACATGTTTCCGATAAGTATCCACACATCTTTGACCAGTTTAAGAATGACATTCCTATTTTGAGATTTTTTAGACCATATAATTGCTGTTTTGTTCCATTCCAAACTGGCAAATTCACTGAAAGCACGGATTCAAATCAGAACAAAGTAATTCTTTATTCTGAAGGTCCAGAGGCATACCCTGCAAGATTATGGAATATAATTAGAAAAAGTCTTTAATTATGAATATAAATTATTATTTCCACGGACTACCAAAAGGCTTTGGTTTTATAGGAAATCAAAGTGAGGAGGATTTTTTCTTTCAGAATTTTTACGAAAAGATATTTAGACAAGAACATGCTAATGGTAATAAAGGTTTCAATGAATTAAGAATTGAAGCAATCCCACAAGGGAGTGCCCCTGCCTACTATTATACATATTTTATTGGAAAAGGTATCAACACATGCGATGAACCACGACCTGGATATCTTGCAGTAACAATTAAATTGGACATTTATTATAAGAAGGTTCGCAATCTCATGTTCCTGTTGGATTCTTTCGTTCATGGGTATATTGAGAAAGCAGTACTTAACAATAACCAGTATAAAGTAAATGACTTTGCTGGAACAAGTCAACAGGTTAATTCTTTTTTTAATAATGAACTCGA